>CAYMLS010000236.1:5812-8581 GCA_964390665.1 uncultured Bacteroidales bacterium
TGAACTCCTCCTCTTTACCATCAAAATATCCCATGTTTCTGGCAAAACCGATCACATCGTGGGCATAAATAACCTGTACATCAGCATCGTGAAGTTCATCAAATTGTTGATTGGTGATCGATTCTTTTTCGTTTGCCAACGGAAAGGTGGTTATGCGGGCATGATTGGCATGTGCTGAGATATATCCGTCGGGTATTTTGTGTGCCACCCATACGGCACCTTTTCTGACATTATCATATTGTTTGGTTTTTTCGTTGTACTGCATATCAACCCCTTTCCCAATGATCTCCATGATCCATACTTCATTGGGGTCGGCAATGGAAAAGGATTCTCCCATACTGTAGTATCCGTATTCATCCACCAGGTCGGATATGATTTTGATGGCATCGCGGGCAGTGGGTGCCTGCATCAGTGCCAGCTGCATCAGACCGGTATAGTCGACGCCACCGGTTGTGTCGAACAACTCCTTGTGGCCTCCAAATGTGGTTTCGCCAATAGCAACCTGCTTTTCATTGATATAACCTACTACGTGATAGGTTTGCTCAGGTAAAGGTATTTTTGCCAGGGGTTTATGACTGCCTCGGTAATGTGCCTGGAAAAAACTGCCAGGTTCTTTTTTACCTCCTTCAAAAATATACAGCTCGCCATAGCGGATGTGCGAATCGGCGGCATAACTGATCATGGATGAACCATCGGCAGAGGCACCAGGTGTAACCAGATAACTTGTACACGCCCAGGTTGAAACGGACAATAAAGCAATTAAAAGTGAGGTGAGAAAAATGTGTTTTGTCATCGTGATAAATGAATTTGAAATGGGTAAAATGATTGTTTTGGGATAAAAGTAAGCAAACCTGAACAAATAGCCATTGTCAGATCAAAAATTTCCTTCCGTGTATAGGGATGGTCGTCGTTGAATCAATTATTGAACCATCTTTATCCCCCGGTTGGAAGATCGTAAAGCGAATGTCTTTATTTTCCCTGTTTCACTTATTCCCACTTTGATCTTCATTGGGTTTTTCTGCCTCTGCAAACAGTTGACGTCATAGGTTCCTGTTAATGCTTCCTTTCACAAAGGCCTTTTCTCAGAACATTTTTTTGGGCATTTTGCAGAACTGCTAATAAGGTTCCGGTAAAAATTCCAAAGAATTTAATTTTGTTCACACAGACAAAAAGGAGCATTTAATCCTTTTATTTTCATAAAAAAAAGAATCAGAATAAAGAAAGGAGATTGTTATGTACATAATTTGTTACATTTGCAATAATCAAACCGGACAAACGTTTTTCTTTTGCTCAGTCCGGGTTGAATGTTACCCAAGAACTGCCCTTTTTGTATCATGAATAATAATCTGGATCACAAACTATCAAATAACGGCTCCCCCAAAATCCCCGTAACGATCATCACCGGGTTTCTGGGTTCAGGAAAAACCACCTTCCTGAACAACATGATCAAAAAATATCCCAACACAAGATTTGCGATTGTAGAGAATGAATTTGGTGAAATGGCTGTTGATGGTGACCTTATTCACCATAGTGGGGCACCCGTGTATGAACTGTCTGATGGGTGCATCTGTTGCTCATTGATCCGTGATCTTTGCCAGGCTTTGCAATCTATTGCCGAAATCAAAAACCGGATAGATCATCTTTTAATTGAAACAACAGGTATTGCCGATCCTATGAGTGTGATCGACCTGTTTATTTCCAACAATTCGGTAAAAAATGATTTTTTGATCAATAGCGTCATTTGCCTGACAGATGTTACCAATGTTAGTCATGTTCTTGATATGGAACTGGAAGCCAGGAAACAAATTGCTTTGGCAGACCTGGTGATCATGAATAAAATTGACAAGATACAAACCGACCAGGGGTTAAAAATCAAAAAGATACTGGGCAGCATCAATCCCATGGCAGATATTATAGAAACCACCTATGCCAAAACCAACGGAACACCTCTGCTAACGACCAAAGCTTACTCCCGCGATCACATAGAAAAAACAACCCTTTCCTTTGATAATCTGAATTTGTCGCTGGAGAAAATCGCTCACAACAATGCATGGGTCAATGCTCAAAATCAGCATCGTCATGATATACATGCGGAAGGTTTTCTCTTCGAAGAATGCTCAGACGAAGAATTGTTCAATATATGGATGTCGAGCTATCTGTACTTCAACCAGAACCGGTTATACCGGGTAAAAGGTATTCTGAACTTCCCCCGCAAAAACAAGAGGTATGTCTTTCAGGCCGTAAAAGGTTCCTACATCTGCGAAGAGGGCCGGGCGTGGGAGGAAGGTGAAACACGTTTTTCCAAAATTGTTTTTATTGGAAAATACCTTGACCGCGACGAACTGGAAGAGAGTTTGCTGAAATTATTCGTGAAAAATAAAAAACCAACCATCTCCTGATTTACAAAGGTTTTCTTGTTTCCATACCCAAACATTGCCTGTCTTAACATCCCAAACGTACCCATTTATACATTTGCTTCTTTTCTAAAGTAAAGTGTGTTATTCAAACCAATAGGGATAAGATGCCTCTGGTAATAATTCTTTCCGGTTGTCTGTTTCAAAATTATTGAAATTATCATATATAAATACAGAAGAGGGTGCATTGGTGGTATTGAGGCGGTTCACAAAAATTATTCTTCCACCATCGGGCGAGTAACTGGCCATGATATCGTTGGTTCCGTCGGGTTTTCCCTGAGAGATGTTGGATAATTCACTGGTGGAAAGGTTCAATTCATGAATACTGGCACTGAGCATCCGCCCGCTGTCTGAT
>CAYMLS010000237.1:0-8574 GCA_964390665.1 uncultured Bacteroidales bacterium
ATTCGCTCATTTCTTCTGCAAGATAGTGAAGTAATTCGCTGTTATCTTCCACTAAAAGTAGTGTTGGTTTGCATTCGCCTGTTGATGGGGTTACAATGAGATCTTTTATTTTTGTTGCAGGCTTGTGTAGTTGATCATCGTGGTGATTTTTTTCCGGCAACAAGTTTTTATTGATGACAGCACTGGGTATCAGAGCAGGATCAATGGGGATAAGGACAATGAAACTTGTGTATTTTTTTGGTTCGCTTTCAATTTTTATGGAGCCATTATAAAGTTCAACCAGGTCTTTAACATAAGACAGACCAATGCCATACCCGATATTCTCTTTTTGAGGATCATGATGAAAGAATCTGACAAATACATCTTTTTTATTTTCTTCATCGATACCAATGCCGGTATTGGTAATGATGATCTGAAGAAATTTGTGGTTATGAATTTTGGTTTTCAGGGTAATGCTTTCATTTTCGGGGGTATACTTTACGGCATTTGAAAGCAGATTATGGATTATTTTATCCATGATATCTATATCAAACCATATCCGGTTTTGTTCTGATTGTTCCGGTTTATATTCGAGGGTTATGTTTTTATCTTTTGCCGATTGCGAAAAAAGATATGTAGTTTGTTGTAGAAAATTGAAAATATTGCCCTGGGCCAATTCTAAGGATTTATTGCCGGATTCCATTTTTCTGATATCGAGAAGCTGGTTGATCAATTGCACAAGACGTTTTGTGTTCTTATTAATAAGGTAGAGATATTTTTGCTGTTGTTGATCTTTGGTTTTTCGGATGAGTGACTCCAACGGACTTATCATGAGTGTTAGCGGAGTTTTTAATTCATGGGAAATATTGATAAAAAACCTTGTTTTCATGTAATCCGCCTCTTTGAGTTGATTGGCTTGTGTTTCCAAAATATTTTTCTGATGTGTGATCTGGTCCTTTTGTTGAACCAGGGTTTTGTTTACCTCTTTTATTTCCTTTGTGCGCAGATATACTTTTCGCTCCAGTATTCGCTGTTGTTTTTTTAATTGAAAAAACCTTATTCTGTAAACAAGTATGGTAGCGAGAATTACAAAAAGAATGATGCCCAATTTTAACCATATTGTTTGATACCAAGGTGTTAGCACATGGATATGTATTTTCCTGATCGCAGAAGATGTTTCACCATGTGCATTGGATACTTTTACTTTAAATTGGTAATGCCCGGGTTGAAGATTGGTAAAGGTAGCTCTCCTTGATTGAGAAGATACCTCACGCCAATGATCATCAAAACCCGCAAGTTGATAAAAATATTTTACCTGCTGAGGGTCAGGGGAATAACAGGTGGCAAAATCAATGCTGATCATTTTGTGGTGATGATTTAATACCAGGGTATCTGTGTGGGTAATACTTTTTTTCAGTATTGTCAGCTTGTTGTAAACCGAGTCAATAAGTACTTTTTCATTGAAAATGTAAAGATTGGTGATGGATATGGAGGGGTTGAAAGGTTGGGTAACGATCTGTTTTGGTTGGAATGAAACAAGCCCGTTTGCTGTACCAAAAAATATTTGATCATCTTTACATGAATATGCTGCTCCCATGTTGAATTTTGTTGAGGGAAGTCCATCGGCGGTATAAAAGCTTCTGACTTTTCCACTTTTGGGGTTGTAGTGATACAATCCATTGCCTGTACCCATCCATAAATCTCCTGCATTATCTTCGGCAAGCGAATTAATTACAGGATGTATATTTTGGTTTCGGAATTCGGGGAATTCGTATTTTTCAGTTTTCATATTAAATTTCAACAATCCGAAACCTCTTGTGCTGACCCATAGGATAGTGTCGTTTTGAATCAGTAAATCGCTAACTTCAAATGAGATTTTGTTATCGAGTGTATCCAGAACAGGGAAATTTGTAAAAGTGCTGTCTTTTTTATGAAATTTGTATAACCCATTTTCGCGTCCACCCAACCATAGATTGCCATGATGGTCATCTTTAATTGTCATCACCCAGCGTTCAGGGTAGTTTTGGGTTTTCTTTTCTTTTTGCTGGAAATAAGTAAAACTATTTTTGTGTTTAGCGAGCAAACCAAGTCCTCTGGTGGTTCCGCCAACCCATAAATCACCGTTCTCATCTTTATGGATATCGCGAACGGACCATATATGAAGACTTTTTTTATCCTCAGGACGGAATTCATAATTCTGAAAATGGTTTTCCTGAATGTCGTAAATACTCATTTGCCCATCCCAGAATCCTGTGGCAATTTTGTTTTCTCCTATCCATTTTAGTGTACCTGCGAAACTATTTATCATTGATTGATTATTTTGCTTGTTAATCATCCTCCATCTCTTTGTTTCATGGTTCAATATATTGATACCCGATCGGGTACCTGCAAAAAGATTTCCTTCTGGATCCATGGTAATGCCATATACATCTTTTGCTTCCAACATTACCTCAAAAGCTTTCTGGCGCAAATTGTAACGAAGAAATCCTTTTTTTTCGATGGCCACCCAAAGTACATCCAGATCATCGATGTAATAGCTGCGCAGTCTGAATTGTTTTTCAGCATCAAGCAGATCACTGAAATCAATATCAACCCGCTCCAAAACCTGATCATCATAGTTGAATGAGTAAACTCCACGTTCGTGCCCATTGTAAAGGAAATATGGGTTATGATCACTGTCGCTGACGGGTTTTGAAATTCTTCCGGTTTGGTATTCTTTATGATCATTATAAGAAAGGTATCTTGTAAAGGTATATTCTTTTTCGTTTTTGGGTGTCATACGAAAAACGCATTTGTTGTTAGTGATCCAGATATCACCCGAAGGATGTGGCGTAATGGTACGGACGAAATTAAACCTGTTGTCCTCAGGAAAGGGAATGATTCTTTGAAAAGAGAGCGTTTTCAGATCGTCTTTGCTTTGAAGCATTGTTTTGTTGATTCCCCACATGGTTCCAATCCACATGGTTCCATGCTGGTCCCTTGCAAAAGATAAAACACGATCCATAGTGATAGTGCTCCAGTCGGTTGGGTCGGTGTTGAATCTTAAAAATTCTTTTTTTTGTTGATGATAAATGTAAAGTCCATGGTTGGACCCCAACCAAATATTTCCAGCTGTATCTATCTCCATTGCCGTGAAATTCTGTTGAAGAGGCATGTTCTTTTCTTCTATCCTTTCCGATTTTTTTGTCAGATTATCAAAAAGATATAGTCCGTCTTCCGTGGCGATCCAGATATTGCCGGTTTCTTTGTGGTATTTTGTCTGGTTGATTACCGGTTGTTTATTTTCATGAAGGATAGGGTAGTGATAAAATCTTTCGTATGTAACATCGTATTTTGTCAGTCCCTTAAAAGCAGAGTTCAACCAAATATTTCCATATTTATCTTCAAAAAGAATCTCCATGTTTTTGTGGAAGTAATTTTTGATCTCAGGAGGTTTGGGGGTAGTGATCTCATAGCCGTCGTAACGATGCAAACCGTTTTCAGAAGACATCCACATGAATCCCTCCTGATTGACCAGAAAGTTGTTGATCATGTTGTCGTTTATCGCTTCATCAAGAGAGATGATATCGTTGGCAAAACTTTTTTGGGGAAATGTGTCGAAGAAAAGGGTAAATATAACAAAAATGATTATTGAAAAACGAGAAGGGCGGGGATCATTATAACCTTCCATGTGTTTATATTTTATTTAATGATTGGTTATTTGAATTATTTGTGTTTTTTGAAGCCTTTTTGTAAACAGATCCCTGCTTCATTTTTGCTTACCCATAGTACCTTGTGCAAACCTGTTCAAACAATTGCTGTTTAATTTCACCTATGATCTTAAAAGACTATCTGCAAATTTAGAATAATTCATTGAACAAGCAGATATCCTGAATTTAACTATGTTTTGTTTCATTAAATCCCATTCAAAAAATCATAGAGGTCTTCATCCGCTCTGAGGTTGAGTTTTTTTCTGAGGCGCGAGCGGCTGATATATGAACTGGAGGGTTGGATGTTGAGTATCTCGGCAATTTCTTTGGAGTTGAGACCGATCTTCAGGTAGGCACACAACCGGAGGTCGTTGTTTGACAAGACAGGGAACTGCTCTTTGAGTTTTTTGAAAAACTCCTGGTGCAGATCATCGATTTGCATTTCAAAGGTGTTGTCTTCCACATTTAAATAGGAATCCAATAACCTCTGCATTTCGTTCCATTGTCTTTTAGACAAGGATGGGTTTTTCTTTGCGTTTTCGCATTTTTCCTTCAGATGTGCGAGAAGCCGGTTTTTTTCTTCGTTGTCCTTGGCTTTGTTTGCCAATTCAATGGTTTTATTTCTTAACTGTGTTTTTAGCAAACTATATTCTTTTTTCAGTTGCTCTTGTTCGAGCAACATGATTTTTTGCTTGTGTTTCTCTGCCTGCTCACGCAATGAGTTTCTCTGTTTGATCAGCAATGCCTTTTTTTGCTTTTTAAGAGATATTTTCTGCCATTGATGGAAAAGATATATGAGTAGCAGCAGCAAAAATGTATAAAAACCAAAAGCATACCACGAGCGGTACCAGGGAGGTGCAATGCGAAATGTTACGGATTCTGCAGATGTTGTTATTCCATCAACCTTTGCCCTCACAAGGAACGTGTACTCGCCATCGCGCAAATTTAACAGATCGAAACTGTTGTCTGTCCTCCATGCACTCCACTCATCATCTCTGTTGGTTTTGTATTGATAAAGTACATTGTCCTGATTGGGTATGATATGCTCAATGGTCAGGTTGTTTAAAGCATAAGGAACTTTCAGGGCAGGATAAAGAATTCTTTGCTCATGATTGTTAAAGGCAGTAATTTTTCTCAGCGTCAGCGAATAATTTTTTTCGGATGTTTTTTTATTTTCCGTATGTTGCAGTGCAAAACCATTGTAAACAGGATAAAAGTTATATGCTTTGTTCAATGGTGTTGATTGGTAAATTCCAGATAATAAACCTTCTGTTTTTGGGGTTGTATTTTTTTCTTGTTCACGATTAAACTTATTTTCGTTTGAAGCATAGGTGTATTGTGCCTGGTCGGTTAGCACGCCGATCCCTTTTTCAGTCTTTATCAGATAGGGGTTGCTCCCTTCAAATGTTTCCTGTTCAAAAATCAGTCTTTCAGCGGGTTGTATTTCATCATCCAGCACAGCCCTTATGATCCCGAAATTGGGCAGGTTTACCCAAAGGATGTTTTCTTTTTCAAGGATGAGTTGGTTACAGGATCCAAAAATCAGATCCATTTTCTTTTGAAAAACCCAATTTGTATCTTGTTTGCGAAAAACAGAAATACCATTATAATTTCCGGTGAGTAAAAAATCTTTGTAGGGTAACATGGTCCATACCCCTTTTTGATCACTCAGTTGTTGGATCTCATCCCCGTTCAACATTAACAACCCCCTGTCATGTCCAACAAGCAGGTTGTTGTCCATAACTTTTAGAGACCATACCTGTCCTTCAGAGCCTTCAATCAGTGTAAACCGGTAAAAATCCTGATTGTTGTTTAAATCATCCCAGTGAGAACGGTATAAACCCTGATTGGTGCCGAGATAAAAAAAATTGTCTTTGATCAAAGCCGTATAACCGGTGCCAAAATCTCCACGATAATCGTATACATAGGTGAGATCGCTGTTGAGTTTCAGGGTGGAAACCCCGTAATCCATCCCCATCCATAACCTGCCTGTTTTGTTGTTGTAGTGCAAACTCAATATAGTATTGCCGGTCAATCCTTTGTGCCTGTTTACCTGGTGTATGATTCTTCCGTTTGTGTCGGCAATGAACAGACCACGGGTTACGGTGCCAAAGGCAAATTGTGTATGGTTAATGGGTTCAAAACTAAATACTTTTGCTGATTTTAAAGCATCAGACAAATGGTTATCAATCGGAACCAACCGGTCCTTTTCAAAAACCCATAATCCATTGTTTCGTGTAGCGATGGTCATCTTTTGCTGCTGATGATAAATACCGGATATGAGTAATTCTTTTCCGGCAGGGTAACTGAAAACCTGTTGCAGTGCAAAATTAGTTAGTACAAATAATCCATTTTTTTCATCGGCAAGGTAAATGGAGTCATTCACCAAAAAGCTACCCGTAAATTTACCGGGTGCAGGTATCCTGGTCAATTGATCATTTTTATAAACGTACAGATTGCGGGAAGAGGCAAAAACAATGGTTTCCCGGAATTGATGAACGTCCCAGAATTCTTCATTGATGTCGCTAACATCTTTTTGAAATGGGTATAATGAGGTGTATTCAAAATTCAGGTATTGGTCTCTTTTCCATACGCCAAAATCAAGATCAGATCCTGTATAGATCAAAGAATCATTGACAACGGTCAGAGACCGGATAAAACCAGTGCTGCCTTTGTAACTCTTCCAGGTTTTTCCATCATATTCAAGTAAACCCTGATCGGCAGACATGTAAACAATACCATTGGGAGCCGAACGAATATCCCATATTTTTCCTCTGTTGTGATATTGTGCCGGAGTGAAATTTTCCAGCAAGGGTACACCCTTTTCCGGAAATAATGTTGCCGGAAATGCATGAGATAAGATGAAAAAGAAAACCCAAATAAATGTTGGTAACCTGAATTTCAATGTTTTGAGATTAAGTTATTCGATCATTTCCTGACAAATCTCTTGATTGTGAACAGTTTGTCATGTTTTTACTCTTGTTTTTTCGTTGAGGCAGGTTAGTGGGTGGTTGTGGATTGTGAATTCAATTTTATAGAAAGTTAAACAAAAAAACGGGTTTGTGACGGTTTTGTTTGATTTCAAAATGTTGAATACGGATTTATTGTTTTACCTTTTGTTTTTGATGTTTTTTTTATCCGTATTTTATGATTATGGGCATTATCTGTCCAGTTTTTTCCTGATGTTTTCTTTTGGGTTGATCTGAAAAGTCCTGTCTTTCTTCATTGCATCACCCAATGTAAAGTGGATGCAATATAAGAAAAAAAACCGTCGTTTGACCGACGGTTTTTTTTCAATTCAAGATAAATTATTTCACAACAAGTTTTTGTGTGAGGAAATCACCATTTGCAAGCTGAATTCTTACGAGATAAACCCCTTGCTCCAGCATTTCAGTGCTGATAACAGAACTGTTTACAGATATAATATTTCTTCCGGCAAAGTCGAAAACATCTACCTGCGATACATCAGCATCCAGTTGAATTCTGTCTCCTGCAGTTACCGGGTTAGGATAAAGTTGCAGGGTGTTTTGCTGTTCTGAAGCAACAGATGTTTCATCTTTGTAGAAGTAAATATTGTCGAGGTAGATGGTTGGAGATCCGTCACCACCATCAAATTTTAACTGTACTACATCTGCCAGATCAACACCTGCAAATTCAGTAAGAGCAATATCATAGCTTTCCCATTCACCTGATGTTATATCAAGTGAATAACCTGTTTCCACTGGTCCGGTGCTTACAGTATAAACAGTTACTGTAGTGGCATCATCTGTCCACATGTCAAGATGCATGGTTTGCATATCGCTCACATTTAAGGGAGAGGCGAGTTGCGTTCCCTGGAAGTCAAAATCAGCATATTTCAGGGTGGGATTATCCTCCACAACGATGGTGGAAACAACGGTTGATTGTCCCCATGCCGGGTTGAAATCGGTATCTGCAACATCGGTATAAGCATCACTAAAGACAGAGATTACATCTTCTTCATCGCGATCGGGAGGGGTCGGGGCGGCAACCGCAGGTCCTTCCGCAGGTCCTGATCCGGCGGCATTAAATGTAATGTTGTCAAAATAGATAATGTTATCCTGCTCTCTGCCATCATCGTTCCAGTCGGGGAAAATCACTATTTGATCATACACCCCTCCTTCTTCTGTTGGTGGATTGGGGATGTTGGAAAAATCAAAAGTAAGTTCTTCCCATTCATTGACAACAGTATTGGCTACTTTTATTTCCGGTTGCGCCCATCCTGTGGGTGCTACCAGTTTTACTCCCACATCGCTGATTTCTGTTTTCCAAACCATAATTTTGATGGTGGAATTGGTTTCATCCAGTACAAAAGTACCCAGGTCAGCATCTCCATGCGAAGATTCGACACCTGCCCATGGATTGCCTGCCTGAAGTGCAGTGAATTTGGCCACGGTTGCAGATGTGTTGCCACCTGAAGCATCCGGATTGGCAATGATTTCAAGGGGTGGATTGGCTTCGTTTTCGAAGACAGACCATGTCCAGTCGGCTCCATAACCGCCCGCCTCAAAGTCGATGGGATTTCTTGGACCCTCTTCACCTTCGGACTGAATGGAGAAAGCTACGGTATAAGTTTGTTCCACATTGGTATTGGCTGATGTAACCACAATGCTGGTTGTACCGGGAACTTCATTGGCAGGATTTACTACTGCGCTGGCATCCTCATCGGTTGTGGTTGCAGTAACGGTTGGTACTTCCGTGGTACCTTCGGGCAATGTAACCGAATAGTCAAGCGTGGTGGACGAGAATCCTGCCACAGTGGTTCCATCCACCTGAAGATCGCTCAGACTGGCATCGTCTCCTTCTTCTCCGCCGCTTGTTGGATTGAAGGTGATGTTATCGAAATAAACAATGTTGTCCTGTGTGCGTGCATTATGATCAGGGAAAA
>CAYMLS010000238.1:0-8511 GCA_964390665.1 uncultured Bacteroidales bacterium
CTCCCTTTGTAGTAACCTTGTAGGTATTATTGATATGACCATTTCCAAAAGGTTGAATATCCGAAATAATACTGTAAGGGAAAAACTGTTTGGCAATATTTTCTAACATGAATTTTGGTTTAAAAATGAAATTTTGATTTACAATGGTTTACTTTCGGATTCTGTGCCCATGCACAGCAAAGTAAAATATAAACAGGTAACATGGTATCATGATCCAGTAAGCAGTCTGAAAATCGGTAACAGAAGCAACCTCTTTAGCTCCCTTTACGATGTCAACAATATATCCGAAAATCAAAGGGATGACAGCACCACCCACAATGCCCATGACCAGAAAAGAAGAACCGATTTTGGTGAATCTTCCGAGGTCGGCAATGGCCAATGGCCATATAGCCGGCCACATCAATGAATTGGCAAAACTAACCAGCAGTAAACCATAAAAAGCATACTCCACAGGTGCCAATGAAAGGAAAAGGGTTGATAAAATACCAATTAAAGAAAAAATGAGCAATGCTTTTTTCTGGGAAAGGTACCTGGGGATGGTGATGACTCCAAAAATATAGCCTGCCACCAATCCAATGGTAACAAACCGGGCATAGTTTTCAAGGTTAGGTGCATCGCCAAAAGCGATACGGGCAAAATCAATGGCTGAAGCCATGGGCAAAATTTCAATACCGATATATAAAAACGCGGCAATGGCACCTAAGATAAGATGAGGAAATTGCCAGATACTGGTCTTGCCTTTCGCATAGCTATTATCTGTTTCTTTATTCTGATCCTCCGGAACTGTTTCTTCACCCTCAGCAGTAACTTCAGGAAGTGGTGCAAAATAAATTCCTATGCCCAGCACCAGCAAAATACCGGCGACCATATAAAACGGAAAAATGACATCGCCAAGTCTCACCTGCTGAAGATCGATAAAAACCCCCAAAAAAAGGGGAGCGATCCACCAGGCCATTTTATTCATGATCCCCATCAAACTCATTCGCATAGCGGCGCTGTCCATCGGTCCGATAATGGTAACATAAGGATTTACAGAAGCCTGTAACAAAGTATTGCCTACCCCGCCTACAAAAAGCGCCAGCAAAAACAGCGGAAAGCTGATCTGATTGGCAGAAGGTACAAATAGCAACATGCCCAGTGCCATCGTGAAAAATGACAACACCATCGACCGGCGATAACCTATTTTTGTAATGATCCATGCAGCGGGTCTTCCGAATATCACAAAGGCAGAAAAAATAGCCGCTGTAACAAGATAGGATTGTCCTGTGCTGAGATCAAATGCCGAGCGCAAGGCAGGGGTTAAAAAACCACTGATGCCAATACCAAAGCCGATCACAAAAAACATAATGCCGAGGATGATCAGCGCTACAGCATAGTTTTTAAATTTTTGCGAAGATTGTGTTTCCATAAGATTGATGATAAGTTTTAGATTTAAAGGGTAAAAGTATCTTTTCCTCAAAATTTTCTTCCGGTCTGATGAGAAAAACAAGATCAGGTGTGCAATTTTTTTTCTATCAGAAAAAGAATAACAACAGAGGTACTATTTAGTGTCAGCAAGAAAACTCATGATTTCGTCTGTGCTTGATAAAGAAAGCGTCAAGTGCAAGGCGGGCGATGACTGATAAACAGGAGTTTACTTTCCGTAAGTGACTGTTTTGAAGGCGAGCCCAACGCAATAATTGGCGTTTTCTTGCAAGCACTATTTAAAATCATTTTTACAGGCAGTTACAATAATACAACTGCCATGTATGATCAGTAAAAAACAAAGGGATCTTTGCACATGATCACTTCGGCTTCAATCCCCTTGTTTACAGGCGAAGTATCTTATGGATTGTTGACAAGATTGGGTTGCGCAAGCAACTGAGGTTCCGGAATATACTCCACAACTCTTGGATGATCAGGAGATACCGTCATCAGGGCATTTCCACGGTCGTGCGTACCGGGATACCTGCGATCCAATGTGAGGTTATTTCTGAAAATATCATATCTTCTGTGTGATTCAAAAGCAAGTTCCAACTGCCGCTCTTCCATAACAATATCAAATACAGTTTTATCACCGGGCAAGGCAATATCTGATTGATAAAGTGGGATACCTGCACGCTGTCTGATAATATTTACATCATTGATAGCAGCTGCTTCGTTACCTGATTTTGCATAAGCTTCTGCACGGTTGAGGTACATTTCTGCCAACCTGGAAATAACGGGCGACCAAAGTTGGGGTTGTTCTTCCTGGTTGGAGCATTTGATAACAAAATACTGTGGGTATCCATTGCGAGTAATCATTCTCTCTTCCAATTCAACATATGTTTTGTCACCGTCCTCGAAAATATAATAGAGGGTTTGATCTCCTGACGTTTCTGTTTCCACCTCCAGGGTCTGATCATCTTTTACATATTGCCAAACACCTGTATCAGGATTTTGCACCACATCATAAGTTACAAACATTTGCTTTCCAAGCGCTTCATCTGTAGTGCGTATGTATTTGATCCACATCAATGGGTCACCATTGGCATCTTCACCTGCAAGTTGGGGTTCAATAAACTGATTTCGCAAATCTTGCGGATATTTTCCAACCATATCGCGATAAGGTTTGGAGGCATACATTTCACCCCAGCCCACACCATCGATGCGCGCATACATGCCACCTACAGCGTACCAGTTATAATCATCCTCATCTTTGAGCGATCGACAGGCAAAAATAGTTTCATCATTATTTTCGGGAACAAAGGTGGGATATTTGGTATAGGCCTCGCCCTGCAGCAAAGAAAAAGTGCCCGAATCGATCACAAGGGTGGCATATTCTATCGCTTTTTCATAATCTTCCATATAAAGATATACCCTTGAAAGCAGAGCCCATGCAGCCTCCTGCGACCCGAAAATGCGCAATTCTTCCGCAGGTCTGCTATACTCAGACATCAATTCGGCTGCATTCAGAAGGTCACTGACGATCAGTTCATAAACATCAGCCACACTTGCTCTGGGAGGTATATTATCGCGATCGGTATTGGTTTTGAGCGGCACACCCATATTGGATTCAGGATCTTGCGAATAGGGACGTCCCCATATGTTGACCAATGTAAAATAAAAAAATGCACGCAGGTAATAATTCTCACCAATCACATGGTTCATTCTACCGCTCAGATCTCTTTCGGCGTTTTCAATGATCTTGTTACAATTAACAATTCCTCTGTAGGAATCAACCCACAAACTATTGAGGTGATAGTTGTTAGGTACATGCTGATAATTGTACATAAAATACAGGTGATCTGTAGTGGCACCACTCAGGGCGATATTATCACCGCCAAATTCACCATGAAAATGGTAAGGTCGCATAAACGTGTTTTGCTTCAGAATGGCATAAGTACCAAGAGATGCTGCTTCCAGTCCCAATACATCGGAAAACACTACCTCGTCTGCCAGATCCTGAAAAGGTTCTCTTTCGATTTCACAACTTCCTAAAAAAGAAGTGATCATGAATACTAGAATGATATATTTAAACTTTTTCATTATCAATAATTTTTTAAATGAACAAAATACTTATAACTCAACTCTCAGTCCCAGCATAAATCTTTGGGTAAGAGGATAAAGTCCTGCTGTTTCAGGGTCCATACCCGACCACTCGGTGAGGGTATACAGATTGTCGGCACTAAGGTAAATACTGGACTGTGATATTCCTGCCCTGGAAAGGATAGCCGATGGCAGTTGAACGGAAAGGGTTATATTCCTTAATCTTATAAAACTTGCATCTTCCAGGAAGCGTGTTGAAGGTCTGTTGGCATCACGGTTTCCACCCAATACTGCTTTGGGATGTGTAGCATTGTCTCCGGGTTTTTCCCATCTCGACCAACCATCGGCCAAATTCATTTGATTAAAGGTAGGATAGTTACCATCACTGTCGAAGAGTTGTCTGTCGCTGTTATACATGTATACTCCCTGCACAAAACCAATATTGGCAGAAAGAGAGAATATCCTGTACCTGAAATTGTTGATAATACCGCCACTGTAATCGGGCGACATGGTTTGCCCGGTAAATTGCAATGTAGCATCATTGTAGCTATTGGTAAGTTCAACAGTTTGTGTGCCATCTTCATTTTCCACAACTTTTTCCCACAAAGGATCACCATTACCAGGATCCACACCATGCCAAACACGCATAAAATAAGAATCCATATCGTTTTCTTCGGCAACTCTTATATTGCCAGATGTGATGGGTTGTCCTTCAAAAAGTTCCATCACTTTATTGCGGTTGAAAGACAAGTTGAAATTCATGTTCCATTCTACGTCCTGTGTTTTAATGATTTCAGGTTGAATCGTCATTTCCAGTCCACGGTTCCTGATCTCTCCAATATTTTCCCATACACCAGTAAAACCAGTGATGGCGGTAAGAGGGACATAATAAAGCAAACCGGAGTTATTTCTCTCATACAATTCAAAAGTAGCGGTAATACGATCAAGAACACGTGTTTCAATTGCCAGGTTGCTGGAAATTGTTTTCTCCCAGCTGATCAAAGGATTGGCGATCTGATAAGGACGGGCAGCAGGAAGTCCGGAATATTGTCCTGTAAGTTCATAATATCCCAAATGAGGAAATCCACCTGGTGAATTACCCACTTCACCATAACTGGCGGTGAGTTTTAATACATTGAGCCAGGCAATCTGGTTCATAAATTCTTCATAATGAAGATTCCATCCACCACTAACAGAGAAAAAGTTACCGTATTGATTTCCGCTGCCAAAGCTCGAGGAACCTTCCCTGTTGAATGAAGAGGTGAAAAGATATTTATCATCATATGCATATTGTACATTGATCAGCGCTGACTGGCGAGCCGACTGGAATTTTGATCCGGATACACCTGCGGCAGTAGAAGTGGCATTGAGTACTTCGAGTCCTGCTGTAATACCATGCCCGGTAGCCGAACTGTTATCAGAATGCGTGTCGCTGTATTCCCATGCCACAAAAGCCTGCAGGGAATGAACGCCGTAAGTGTTCTGGAGGCGCAACATTTGATTGGTCAGTTGATTTCTGGAGAAACTATATCCGGTATTAAAGGAACCATTGTTTGCCCTTCCACCCGTGGAGCGTGGGTCGGTATAAAATTCACTTTGCCCAAAAGCATAACTAACATTATTCATGGAAATAAAAGACAACCAATCTGTTATTTCCAATTCTCCACCAAGGTTGAGTCTGAAATTGTTGGTTCTGCCCCTTCCAAAATTGTATTGCAAATTATAAAGATAATTGCTTTGGTCTCTTCCCAGCCATGTATATTCGGTATCTGATCCAGGTTCGATGGGTGTGCCATTTTCTTTATAAGGATGATCCCAGGGCAGGTAAGTGTATGCATTATAAGTGCTGTGTTCGCGATTATCAGTATTGATAAGGTTTCCCGACAGGTTTGCTTTTAAAACGAGACGGTCGGTTGCCTGTACATTTACATTGGCAATGGCAGAGTAACGCTCATAGTCATACCCTTTCAATGCACCCGTTTCATTGTAATAAGTTCCTGAAAGGTAAGAACTCACTTTTTCGGTACCACCGTTATACGACATATTGTATTCCTGGGCAACACCATTTTGAGTGGCAATGTCAATCCAATCGGTATTGGTTTCCAAAAGACTTTGGTTGTACCAGGGGCTATCGTTCCATGAAGAATGATAATCAAACAATTCCTGTGAATTCATAAGGGTGAAATTTCCTCTGTGAAGTTGCGTCATACCAGTATTGGCAGAAAAATTAAGTTTGGAAATACCCGACTCAGGTGTAACCGTTTGTACGAGAATAACGCCGTTTGCTGCCCTTGATCCATAGAGTGCTGTTGCTGAGGCATCCTTAAGAATGGTAATACTTTCCACATCAGCCGGATTGAGATTGGGTTCGGAGTGTCCAACAGCAATACCATCCACTACCCACAAAGGAGAGTTGGTTGTATTGATAGATCCTTTACCGCGTATATTGATCTCTGCGGTCTGTCCGGGTCTTCCTGTGGCGTTTCTGGCATACACACCAGATGCTTTTCCCTGGATCATGGCAGAAAGGCGGGGAGAAAATACATCGGTCAACTCTTCGGTATCCAGGCTGACCACCGAACCGGTGAGATTAGATCTTGGTGTAGATCCATAGGCAATGACGATGATCTCATCAAGCATATCAGCAGAAGGCACAAGTTCTACATCAATTGTAGTCTGTCCGTCAACGGCAACAGATTGCCGGGTATAACCGATAAAAGAAAAGTCGAGTACCCCATCAGTTGGAACTTCAATGGAATACGAACCATCCGTATCTGTTACCGCTCCCTGACTGGTATTTTGTATGATCACATTAACACCGGGCATGGTTTCTCCTGTTGAAGCATCGGTTA
The DNA here is from genome assembly GCA_964390665.1 of uncultured Bacteroidales bacterium. Taxonomy (GTDB): domain Bacteria; phylum Bacteroidota; class Bacteroidia; order Bacteroidales; family UBA7960; genus SKVR01. Next base: position 6,360 of record CAYMLS010000238.1, read on the forward strand.
CCGTACCCGAAACGCTGATTTGGGATGCATCATTTTGCGCCTTTGCCAACATACCTGTGTTTATCAATACCAGGAGTAGCAGGGCTGCTGATTTGAAATTTTTTTGTACCTCTCTACCTTTTGCATAAAAAAACGGGTAAAGAAATTCATTGAGTAATTTGTTTTTCATATGTTTATAATTTTATTAAATTGATCATATTCACTTGCCATAGTTGTTTTCCAAAAATTACCTACACCGGGTAAAAATAATCCTGGAGATCCAAGCATTAGGATTGTTTCGGCTCAGTTCATATGTTTATAATTTATTTTAAACTGATCATATACCTGGCATGAAAAAAATAGTTTTCGTCGCATTGAAGTTGTCAATATTTTTATCATGCCTGTTTTATTCAGTAAACCTGTATGGTATGTTTTGTACTATTTGTCTCATCTTTTCAAATGACTAAGGGCATAACCGATCATGACATTGAAAATAAGCAAGTTATTATAGTTTTGAACATAAACAGATCAGTTTCTCACCTCAAATACCTCAATGGTGCTAAGATGTGTCCAATCTCTGCTACCTTGCGTATCCAAAATCCTGATTCTGAAAAATTGAGAGGTGAAATTTTCGCCAAACTCGAGAACCGTTAAAAGTTCAACGGGTTCTACATCCAGTCCTGATGGAGACTCCCATACGGTTTCCCAATCTTGTCCGTTGCTGCTAACCTGTACATCCCAATGGTTTGGTCTGTCAGTAGCACCGCTGGGTTGTCTGAAAGTATAGCTGAAACCGCCAACAGATTTTTCTTCCTCAAAATTGATCTGTATCCAGTGAGGCAATGGTTCAACACCAGCAGACCAGGCAGAATGCCAATACGTGCTGGTATTTCCATCCACGAGACTCTCTTTGGGGCCTTCACTGGACTCCTGCGTCCATGCATCGATCATATCGGCAGTGAGCGGATATATGATCTGACCAGCTTCATCGGTTTCAAAAGATTTTTCTTCACCATAAGCAACGCCATTTTCATTGGCTGCATAAGCACGGAGGTAATAAGTGGTCAGTGGTTCGAGGTCTGTTACCGTACTTTCAAAATCTCTGATTTCAACGCCATTTATGGTATAGGTGCCATCACTGGTGGTGAAATCTTCAACGGTAGGATTTTGTCCGGTACTCCAGCACACACCCAGAGCAGTGATTTTTGCCCCCCCGTCATCGGTAACATTTCCTCCGGTACGGGCCGAATTGTGATTCACATCGGTAACCTCCAATGTGGTTACGGTGGCAAGACTACCACCATCGTCTTTACTGCAACCGATAATTACAGCGGCAGTGATACCCAAAAACAATAAGGGGTACCAGATTTTACTTTTTGATCCTTTCATGTTGTTAAAGGTTTTAGTTAATGAAATAAGCGGTTTCCCGCTTTTAAACTGCCGGGGTCATTTCAAAAAGTCTAATGATAAAGTTTTGTTGCCTGAATGAAGTTGATAAAAACGATTTGATAATTTGGTTTCGTTATTGGATAATTCATATCGGTACTCATTGAATTTCTAACATTGCATTTCACTATTCATCATTTCAACAAAAACACAAAACAATATTAAAGAGCGAAGAGAACAACCTTAAGCATATTTATTAAAAAGTTGTCGAAAGATAAATACTTTTTTTAATATAAACAAAACATTAACTGAATATTTATTTTTATATTTGCAAATAACATCTGTTTAACTGAATATTTTTGCTTATTAATTCACCGGAATTCAATCTTTAGAGGCATTAATCTTTCAAAAAAAATATTTTTAAAAATTACAGGGATCAACTATCAGGTAAATCATATATTAATCATCCTCAAATCCAATTATTATGCATCTCAAATCATTCATGCTTGTTACACACATTTTGGTGTTCATGTTTTTACAGGTTTCCTGCAACGAAAAACAGGAGGAGCAACCCAGGGAGGTTCAACCTTCCACACCTCATTCTATTCCTACTCAGGGCAATAGTTGGTTTATCAGAAATGCAGGTGAAGCAAATCAACAGGTTTACAACCCGGAAGATCAGAGTTGGACCGATCCATCTTTGATCCATCGCACCTTTTTTTATCTTCAAAAATCAGGGGAACTTCATTTGGCGATAAATGCCAGAGTAGGTTCGGGAACTTCAGAA
>CAYMLS010000239.1:0-8488 GCA_964390665.1 uncultured Bacteroidales bacterium
GGCGATTTCAATGCGGTTGACATGTATATCGTTGAGCAAAAGTTGCGCAAGGGCAAGTTTTTCTGCTTCATTGAAAGATACTCCTGTTGTTTGTTCACCATCCCGCAGGGTGGTATCCATTATTTCTATCATCTTGGTTACGTTTTTGGGTTTCGGGTGCAAAGCACCGTTCATGGTTCATAAAATCAGGCGTTCATTTTTTCCCAGGTTTCGATCTCTTTTTGCTTGCTCAGCAGGTAATCGATATCATCAAAACCGTTGATCAGGCAATTCTTTTTGTAAGCACTGATCTCAAAAGTTTCAGAATCACCGGTTTCCCTGATGGTGATGGTTTGGGTTTCGAGATCGATCACTACTTCTGTGGCGGGGTTTTCTTCAATTTTCTGAAAGAGTTTTTCCAGAAAAGCATCGGTGACCTGCACAGGTAAAAGTCCGTTGTTGAGTGCATTACTTTTAAAAATATCGGCAAAAAAGCTGGATACGACCGCTTTGAAACCATAATCGTAAATGGCCCAGGCGGCGTGTTCCCGGCTGCTTCCGCTGCCAAAGTTTTTGCCCGCTACCAGCACGCTTCCCGAATAGGTGGGGTCGTTGAGCACAAAATCTTTTCTGGGTTTGCCCATGGCTTCGTATCGCCAGTCATAAAAAAGTTTCTCACCAAAATTATCTTTGGTGGTGGCTTTTAAAAACCGGGCGGGTGTGATCTGGTCGGTATCAACGTTTTCGATCTGCAGAGGCACACAGGTAGAAGTAAGTATGGTGAATTTTTCTAATGGCATAATATGGATATTTTTGAGAAATTAAAGAATTAAAGAAAAGTACGCGGATCGGTTATCTTTCCTGTAATGGCAACTGCCGCAGCAGTGATGGGGCTGGCCAGCATGGTGCGTGCACCAGGCCCCTGTCGGCCCTCAAAGTTTCTGTTGGAGGTGGAAACAGCGTATTTGCCTACCGGAATTTTATCTTCATTCATGGCAAGACATGCCGAGCAACCGGGTTGCCGCATCTCAAAACCGGCCTCCTCAAGGATCTTATCGATCCCTTCTTTTTTGGCCTGCTCTTCCACCTGTTTGCTGCCAGGCACGATCCATGCGGTAATGTTATCCGCTTTTTTCTTTCCCTTTACAAAGGCAGAAAACGCCCTGAGGTCTTCAATACGTCCGTTGGTACAACTTCCCATGAAAACATAGTCCACTTTTTTTCCTTCCATGATCTCACCGGGTGAAAACCCCATATATTCCATAGACTTCAGGAAAGATTTTTGGGAAGATGGTTCGATATTATTAAGCGAAGGTATATTTCCTTTGATGCCCACCCCCATGCCGGGATTGGTTCCAAAAGTGATCATAGGGTCAATATCTTCTGCTTTAAAATGCAGCTCCTTGTCGAATTCCGCATCGGGGTCTGTAGGCAGGGATTTCCAGTACGCCAAAGATTTATCCCATTCCTCGCCTTTGGGTGCGAATTCGCGTCCTTTGATATATTCAAAGGTCGTTTCGTCAGGAGCGATCAATCCACCGCGTGCTCCCATTTCAATGCTCATATTGCAAATGGTCATGCGTGCTTCCATGGAAAGACTTCGTATGGCAGATCCGGCGAATTCAACAAAATGACCTGTTGCGCCGCCAGTTGATATCTGAGAAATGATATACAGGATAATGTCTTTTGAGTTCACTCCCTTGTTGAGTTTACCCTCTACGGATATTCTCATTTTCTTTGGTTTGCTGAGAATGAGGCACTGACTTGCCAGAACCATTTCAACTTCACTGGTACCTATTCCGAATGCCACAGTGCCAAAAGCACCATGGGTAGAGGTATGGCTATCGCCGCAAACAATGGTCATACCTGGTTTGGTAATGCCCAGTTCGGGTCCGATCACGTGCACAATGCCGTTGTAAGGATGATTTAAACCATAGAGTTCAATGCCATTGTCTTTGCAGTTGTTAATCAAGGTGTTAACCTGAACCCTGCTCAGCTCTTCCTGAATGGTAAGATGCTGATTGATGGTGGGAATGTTATGGTCGGCAGTTGCCACAGTTTTTTCGGGGCGGGCAACTTTTATCCCACGGTTTTTCAGTCCGGTAAATGCCTGTGGACTGGTAACTTCATGGATAAAGTGGCGGTCGATGTAAAAAACGCCGGTATTTTCATCTATGGATTCCACGATGTGTTTATCCCAGATCTTATCAATAATGGTTTTTCCAGCCAATTTTATTCTGTTTTTAAGGTTTGAAATTCGTTTTGTTATTTTTTCTTTGTCATTGTTTCTTATGGGAAAGTGAAGCAGAACAGGTATATGATACAGGCTTGTTTGGCTGATCTTTCTGACCGTTCCGTTTCACCTTCCTGAAAAGATTTTATTCAATTTTTGAAAGTGCATCGAGAAATGCTTCCACGGAAGCGGTTACGATGTCGGTATGGGCAGAAAATCCATAGTAATTCATACCCTTATGGTTTACCTGTACATGCACTTTTCCGAGATCGTCGCTGCCCCTGGTAATAGCCTGAATAAGGAATTCTTCTAAGCGCACCCGTCTTTTAAGCAGGTTTTTGACAGCAGAAAAAGAAGCGTCAATGGGTCCGTTTCCGGTAGCTGTTTCGGTAAATACATCTCCTCTGATGCTGATCTGAACCGTTGCGGTAGGAATGGTGGATCTGCCACACAATACCTGCAGGGATATCAACTCAATAGGACGTTTACCCTTGGCCTTTTCACTGCCGGCAAGCACCTCAAGGTCCTCTTCGGTAACATCCTTTTTACTGTCGGCCATTTCAAGGAACTTTTCATATATCTCATCCATCTCAGCGGGTTCAAACTCATAACCCAGCAACTGCAGGCGATGTTTCAGTGCTGCGCGTCCGCTGCGGGCTGTAAGCATGATGGATGATTCTTTCACCCCCACATCCACCGGATCGATGATCTCGTAGTTCAGTCGGTCTTTCAGCACACCATCCTGGTGAATACCTGAAGAGTGGGCAAAAGCGTTGCGCCCTACAATGGCTTTGTTGGGTTGAACCGGCATGCGCATGAGGGTGGAAACCAATTTGCTCGAATTCATGATCTGTTTGGAATTGATCCCTGTGGTGAAATCCAGATCATGATGATTTTTGATGGCCATGACCACCTCTTCTAATGAGGTATTACCTGCACGTTCACCAATGCCGTTTACTGTTACCTCCACCTGTCGGGCACCGTTGATAACACCCGACAAGGTGTTTGCCGTTGCCATTCCCAGATCATTATGGCAGTGGGTGGAAATAATGGCTTTGTCAATGTTGGGAACATTGTTTACCAGGTATGCGATCTTGGCACCGTATTCAGCCGGCAGACAGTATCCTGTTGTATCAGGAATGTTCACCACTGTGGCGCCAGCCTTGATCACTGCTTCAACCACCCTGGCCAGGTATTCATTGTCAGTACGTCCGGCGTCTTCTGCATAAAACTCAACATCTTCCACAAACTTTTTGGCATATTTCACCGATTCGATGGCTCTTTCCAAAATGGCCTCGGGATTGGATCTGAGTTTGTTTTTGATATGAAAAGGAGAGGTTCCGATTCCGGTGTGTATCCTCCCTCTTTTGGCAAATTTCAGGGCATCGGCAGCCACTTCAATATCTTTCTGTACTGCCCTGGTAAGTGCACAAATAACAGGTTTTGAAACGGATTTGGATATCTCTACCACCGAATTGAAATCGCCGGGGGAGGAAACAGGAAAGCCCGCTTCGATAATATCCACACCTAATTTTTCGAGTTGTCTGGCAACTTCGATTTTTTCAATGGTGTTTAACTGACAACCGGGAACTTGCTCGCCATCTCGCAATGTTGTATCAAAAATTAAAATTTTGTTGCCCATATGGTTATTTTTTAGGTTTTTGTTTGCAATAAAATTATTTCTGATTTTCGGGTCTGAGTTTTCTAACCGCTGCACCTGCTCTCCATAGTTCAGATTCGCGCAGTTCTTTGAGTTCTTCTTCGAGTTTTACACGATAATCAGCCTGACTGTTGGAATCAATAGATCTTTGCGATTCGTTCCCTTTGGCAACTTCCTGATACAATTCGGCAAAAACCGGCTGGGTAGCATCCCTGAATTTTTTCCACCAGTCGAGTGCACCCCGCTGTGCAGTGGTTGAACAATTGGCATACATCCAGTCCATACCGTTTTCAGCCACCAAAGGCATCAGACTTTGGGTAAGTTCTTCCACCGTTTCATTAAACGCTTCAGAAGGTGAATGTCCATTTGATCTTAACACTTCATACTGTGCAGCAAATATTCCCTGTATGGCACCCATGAGTGTACCTCTTTCGCCGGTAAGATCGCTGTATACCTCCTTTTTGAAAGTGGTTTCGAAAAGATAACCACTACCTACACCAATACCCAGGGCAGTAACTCTTTCCTTTGCTTTTCCGGTAGCATCCTGGAAAATGGCATAACTTGAGTTCAGTCCTCTGCCTTCAAGAAACATCCTGCGCAGGCTGGTTCCCGATCCTTTAGGGGCAATCAGCACTACATCCACATCTTCCGGAGGAATAATACCTGTTTGTTCCTTGTAGGTAACACCAAATCCATGAGAGAAATACAGTACTTTCCCGGGTTTAAGATGTTTTTTCACGGTAGGCCAAAGCGCTATCTGTCCTGCATCAGAAAGCAGGTACTGAATGACAGTTCCTTTTTCGAGGGCCTGCTCGATAGGGAAAAGGGTTTTTCCCGGTTCCCAACCGTCGGCTACGGCTTTGTCCCACGACCTGGAATTTTCTCTCTGCCCTACAATAACATGAAAACCATTGTCTTTGAGGTTTAGTGCCTGACCAGGGCCCTGAACACCGTAACCTATCACGGCAATGGTTTCATCTTTCATTACTTCCAGTGCTTTCGACAAGGGAAATTCTTCTCTTGTTACTACATTTTCTTCGACTCCGCCGAAATTGATTTTCGCCATAACTTTTAATTTGTTAGATTTTTATTAGGTTAATTTTCCTGAAACTTCATCCGTTCCTGCTCCACGTGATCCAAATGGGCAATGAGAGGTTCGGTTGTAAGTTTGTTTACTGCTATACGGCCCGACCTGGTAAACTGGGTCAAACCGTAGGGTTTTAGTTTTTGATACAATTCCTGTGTTTCAGATTTATGACCGGTTTTTTCAATCACCGTATACTCTTCTGTTATTTCCAGGATCCTGGCACCAAAAGTCCTTACAATCCGTTCTATCTGGTTTCCATCGGTAAGGCTTTTGGTAGGTACTTTATACAAGGCAATTTCCTGGAAAATGATCTCATCTGATCTGAAATAATATGCTTTCAGCACATCGATCCTTTTCTCAATCTGACCGATGAGTTTTTCCACATTTTCAGCAGAAATAAACATGACCAGGGTAAATTTATGGATACCTGGTATGGCTGATTCTGAGGTTGTAAGACTTTCAATATTGATTCTGCGACGCGTGAAAATGGTTGTGATCTGGTTGAGAAGACCTACCTGATTTTCAGCGTATATGGTAAGTGTGAATTCTTCGTTTTTCATATATCTGATATTTTATTTTTTGTATGTGATCTCCCCACCTGAACGGGGGAGTTCGTCAATCCTGTTTTCTAATAAACTTGCGCCGGCGATAAAAGTCATGGTTGTGTGTGCCATGCAATTCTTTACCGGAGTAGTATATTTATTCAAGCCTGATATCAGCCACAGATGCTCCTGAAGGAACCATGGGAAAAACATTTCCTTCTTTTTCAACCACTACCTCAAGCAGGTAAGGTCCATCTGTGTTTACCATTTCCTGAATGGCCTCCTGCAGGTCATCACGCTGCAAAACTTTGCGGCAGGGGATATAGTATCCTTTTGATATCACCTGAAAGTCGGGGTTGATCATTTCGGTTTCGGCATACCTGAAATCAAAGAACAACTCCTGCCACTGCCTTACCATCCCGAGGAAATTGTTGTTGAGCAGCACGATCTTAACATCGAGTTTTTCCTGGAAAATGGTTCCCAGCTCCTGGATGGTCATTTGAAATCCGCCATCACCCACAAACAGCACCACAGGTCTGTCGGGTTTTCCCATTTTTGCACCCATAGCCGCGGGAAGTCCAAACCCCATGGTACCCAGACCACCGGAAGTAACGACACTACGTGATTGTTTGAATCTGAAATACCGTGTGGCAACCATCTGGTGCTGACCCACATCGGTTACCATGATGGCATCATCATCAAAAGCATCAGAAACCTGATCAACCACTTCGCCCATAGTCAGTTCTTTTTTCTGAGGTTTCAGTTCCTTATTGATAAGTCTTTCGTGTTCGATGCGCATACATGCACCAAATTCTTCCAGCCATTCGCTGTGCTCGTTGGGATTGACTTTCTCTGTAAGCAGGGGTAGTGTCTCTTTCACGTTGCCCAGCAGGGGTACCTCGGCATGCATAATTTTATTGATCTCTGCAGGATCAATTTCCATATGGATGATCTTTGCATTGGTTGCATAGCGTTTGGTATCGCCGGTTACACGATCGTCGAAGCGCATTCCGATACCCAGGATGAGATCGGCTTCATTGGTTTTGATATTGGGTCCAAAATTTCCGTGCATGCCCAGCATGCCTACATTGAGCGGATGGTTGGTCGGCATTGCCGACAATCCCAGGATGGTCCATGCGGCAGGTATTCCTGTTTTTTCAAGAAAATCCATCAGTTCTTTTTCAGCATTGCCCAAAACAACACCTTGTCCGATGAGAGCAAGTGGTTTTTTGGCAAGGTTGATCAAATGGCTGGCTTCATCAATTTTAGAAATATCTATTTTGGGATAGGGGTTATAGCTTCTGATGGATAGTATTTTCTGGTAAAGAAAATCGAGCAAACCAAATTGTGCATCCTTGGTAATGTCAAGCAACACAGGTCCTGGTCTGCCATTGCGGGCAATATAAAATGCTTTGGCAAAGGCGGTGGGGATTTCTTCGGGTTTTGTGATCTGATAGTTCCATTTGGTAACAGGTTGCGTAATTCCCACAACATCAGTTTCCTGAAAAGCATCAGTCCCCAGCAGATGACTACCCACCTGACCTGATATTACGACCAGTGGTGTTGAGTCGATCATGGCATCGGCAATACCCGTAACGGCATTGGTTGCTGCCGGGCCAGAGGTTACCAGGGCAACACCCACTTTTCCGGTAACACGTGCCAAACCTTGAGCAGCGTGCACTGCACCCTGTTCATGGCGAACAAGCACGTGCTTCAGGCGGTCTTTGTAAGAGTAAAGCGCATCGTATACAGGCATGATCGCACCACCAGGGTATCCGAAGATCAGATCAACATCCTCGTTGATCAGGCATTCGATAACTGCCTGAGCACCCGACATTTTCTTTTTCTGCGTGTCTTTTGTTTTTGTAGATTCAAAAGTTTGTGTTTCCATAAGTCATCTGGTTTAAGATTCAACTGATTGAATATTTTGTGGGGTTATTCTGATCGCTCCTTTATCGGCAGAGCTGACCAAAGAAGCATAAACATTGAGGGCAGCGGATACCCTTCTTTTTCGACCACGAGGGTGAAAAGCGGATTCACCCCGTGACATTTCATGTTGCTTTCTTTTTTCTAATTCTGCTTTGCTGATACTGAGTTCTATTTTTCTTGAAGGTATATCTACGATAATCTTATCGTTGTTCTGAATCAGAGCAATTTCTCCTCCTGCGGCAGCTTCCGGTGAAATATGGCCAATGGAAAGACCTGATGTGCCTCCCGAGAATCTCCCATCAGTGATCAGTGCACATTGCGTTCCCAATCCTCTTGATTTGATATAGGAAGTGGGATACAGCATTTCCTGCATACCTGGGCCACCACGTGGACCTTCATAGCGGATCACCACCACATCACCTGCGTTCACCTCTTTATTCAGGATGGCGGCAATGGCTTCGTCCTGCGATTCAAATACTTTTGCGTTTCCTTCAAAATGCCAAACGGAGGGATCAACACCGGCAGTTTTAACAATGCACCCGTGTCGTGCTATATTGCCCGTAAGTACTGCCAATCCGCCGTCTTTGAAAAAAGCATTTTCAACGGTTCTGATACATCCTTTTTCCCTGTCGAGGTCAAAACTTTTATACGTATGGTTATGCGAACCAAGCACCAGGTTTTTTTGGTTGCATGGTGCACTTTTGTAAAGGATAAATGCCTTTTCTGATGCTTCATGCGAGCGGATATCATAATTCAGCAGTGCCTGCTGAAGGGTTGAAAAGTCAACACGTTTCACAGAAACATCCAACAATCCATGATCGTTGAGTGCTGCCAAAATGGCCATTACTCCTCCTGCACGGTGCACATCTTCCATGTGATACCTGCTGCTGGGAGATACTTTGCACAGAACAGGTGTTTTTCCTGAAACAGCATCAATATCTTTCATGGTAAAGTCTACCTTTGCTTCGTGCGCAACGGCCAAAAGGTGAAGGACAGTATTGGTGGAACCACCCATGGCAATATCGAGGGTCATCGCATTGAGAAATGCTTCCCGTGTG
>CAYMLS010000240.1:0-2932 GCA_964390665.1 uncultured Bacteroidales bacterium
CGGTGGAAGGCGACGGCGGTTCATGATCTTGCCTGGTTAAGCGCTTGCCAGGGGAACTGTTCCATTTGGATCATAGATTCATTCAGTTGATGGATCGTGGCACCATCGGGCATCTGCCCTCTCACATAGAGTGTTGTTCTTTCAGGATCAGCAAAGTAGGAGCGTTCGTAAACAAATCGGGAAAATAACCTGAACGAACCTCCCAGCACTTTCTCTGAGATGGTTTTGATATTTCTTTGATAAAAATTGCTGCCGATGGTGGAATTGTACAGTTTGGATGCAGGATTCTTTTCATCCAGATTGGAAGGTAAAAGGTGCAATGGGATCCCAAATCCTAAAATAAGAACTGTAAGTACCAACCACCTGTATCTTCTTGCAAATCTGATGGTAGCAAAGTAGAGCATGCCTGTCCTGAATTGCCTCCTGAGTCTTTTGAAAGATTGCTTTCTTCCGGATTTACGCATATTGATGGAAGACATGATCGCAGGTATGAAAAACCAGGCAATTACTAAAGATATGGACAGATTAACCAAAATGACGGCAGCAAAATCACCTAACTGCGCTTGCTGCTGATCACTAAGCAGGAATATAACCGAGAGTGAACCCAGCGTTGTAAGGGTGGCGGCAAGTATGGCAAGAAAAACCTTTTTATTTTTATGCAACCGAATATGCTCGATCATCACAATGGTATTGTCAATGAGGATTCCAAACGATACTGTAATGCCTGCCAATGAGTAAAGATGTATCTGAATATCGAAGAAATGATACCCTGTAACCGCTATGAGCAAATTGGCCAGCAGTGTAACAAAGATCATGAAAAGATATTTCACCTGCCTTGAAACCAAAAGCACAAAAACCAAAAGAATGATCAGGGACATGAGCATGCGGTAGCCTACTTTTCGCAGGTCTTTTCGGATAAACTCCGTATCATCATAGGTGAGAATGACCTGCCACTGTTCAGGTATCTGAGATGTGATGCCTTGCATTTCCTCTTTTACAAAATTACTTAACTGAATCTGGTTGGCCCCTTCAACAGCGTAAATGGTTATCATCAAAGTACTTTTTCCGTTGATGCGGTAATAGCCCCTGGGTTCCTGTTCCCTTATCTGCATTTGTGCCACATCTTCCAGGTAAATGATCTTTTCCCCGGATTTTGCAACAGGGACTTGCTGCCACTGCAAATCACTGGTTGGGGCACTTCTTAGCATCACAGGTAGTTTAACTTTACTGCCATTATTGCTGAATGTAAAATCGCCCATACCCAAAAACCGTTGTCCGAAATGGTTGTGAAGCGCATTGTTGATATCCGTTGTGGAAATGCCATACAATTCCATCACCCGGGTATTGTAGATCAACTGGAATTCGGAGGGATTAACTCCGTAAACCTCAAGTTGATCTACGCCTTTTATTTGTGATATGCCGGGTATGATCGTGTTTTCAATGTATTCTGCAATTTTCTGAGATGTTGCCGGCGCTGCCAGTGTGTAAGTGAGCAAGGGACTGTTATGCCCTGAAGCTCTGCTGACCGATATTGCAGGATAGCTCACTTTTTCCGGAAATCCCGGATAAAGCCGTCTGATGCGTGATGCGATCTCAAAGCGTGCCATTTCCATCTCTGTTCCTTTCTTGAACCGGATTTCCACGCTGCCTTGTCCACGCATCGATACAGAGTTGATCTCTTCCACATCGCGCAGGGTAGCCATGCTGGCTTCAATTTTTGAAGTAACCTCTCTCTCAATATTGATCGCCGGTACCTCCATCCACGAAAATGTAATCCTCATGGACGGCATGGTTGCCGATGGATGCAATTGCACACCCAACCGCGGGATCAAAACCAATCCGAGGAGTGCGAGAGCGGTGAAGAGGAGGATGATGGGAAAAGTACGCATTTTTTTATTTTATGATTTCTCGTTGGACGACTTTCAGTTCGTCCCACGAGTAAAAGTTACGACGACCTCGTTGGACGACTTTCAGTTCGACCCACGAGTAAAAGTTACGACGACCTCGTTGGACGACTTTCAGTTCGTCCCACGAGTAAAAATTATCAATGAACGTTTTTTATTTCTTAGTCGTCCGACGACTCAAAGTCGTGGGACGACGGGTTAACTTCCAAACCAAGCTCCAATATCCTGCCTCTGGAAATCAACTTTCCATTTCTCAAACCCATCACATCAGAATAAGAAGAAAACTCCCAGTCTTCATTCCTTTTTACTATCCCGGCTTTTAATGGGTTAAAGAGAATGTAATTATAACAAACATTCGGGTATTGCTTTTCAGGGGTGTTAGTATTTATCATTATTACACCATTCTTAACATACCAGTTCCTGGCTATTTCCAGGCTTTTGGTTAAACAGATCGCTTCCGTTTGTTGCCGAAACAGTGAACCCGACCTACTGTTTTGTTTATTGATTGCCCGTGTATATGATGAAAGCAACACACCAACAGATTTTGCTAAAGAGATGGATTTTAAACTGTTTTTTTCGCTGATTCTTTTTGTGATATCAATTCTGTTCACTAAAATCATGAAATGAAAGTGATTGGGCATTAGGCACCAGGCTAAAATATCAACAAAAGGTGTAATCTGGATACTGACCTTTCTTAAGAAGAACAGGTAGTTATCCCGGTTAAAGAAAATGGGTTGCCTGTTATTTCCCTGGTTAAACAGATGATAAATGTGTCCGGATTCAAAATTCATGGTTATCGGTTTTTTCTGGTTAAACGATTTTTCTTTCTCAGTCGTCTGACGACTCAAAGTCGTGGGACGACGACCTCGTGGGACGACTTTCAGTTCGTCCCACGAGTAAAAGTTACCACTGAACGTTTTTATTTCTCAGTTGCCCGACGACTCAAAGTCGTGGGACGACGACCTCGTGGGACGACTTTCAGTTCGTCCCACGAGTAAAAGTTACCACTGAACGTTTTTATTCTCAGT
>CAYMLS010000240.1:3032-8446 GCA_964390665.1 uncultured Bacteroidales bacterium
CTTTCAGTTCGTCCCACGAGTAAAAGTTATCAATGAACGTTTTTATTCTCAGTCGTCCGACGACTCAAAGTCGTGGGACGACGGGCATCTCTAAAAATCAAATAATAACAAAGCGGCACAAAATACAAACTCACCAGGGTGCCCAGACCCAGACCGCCGATAACCACCAGGGCAAGGGGTTTTTGAAGGTCGGCGCCAAGACCGCTGGTGAATAAAAAGGGGAGGAGGGCGAAGATGGTTGTGATGCTTGTCATCAGGATGGGTTTCAGACGGTAATGACCCGCGGTGTGCAGAGCACGCAAAAGTGGCATGCCATCTGACCGCAACCGGTTAACGGTGTCGATCTTCAAAATGCTGTCGTTGATGATGATGCCCGTCATGACCACCAATCCTATCATAGACATCACATTCAATGTGTTGCCGGATAACAGCAGTAAAAACAAACCACCGGCCATGGCCACGGGTACCTCAAGCAAAACGATCAGGGGCAGTTTCAGCGATTCAAATTGCGCGGCAAGTATGAAAAACAAGAGCAGCAATGCAATCAAACCTATCAGCAGCAACTCCCTGATCAATTCCTCCCGTTCAAAAATACTGCCTGCAAAACCCGCTTCGAATAATCCCTGTTTTTTCAGTGCTTTATCAATGATGGATTTTGTTTTTGGAAACTGACTGGCAGTGGTATTCATTTCAATGGGAAAGTACTCCCCTTCCAGTCCTGCTGTTATGGTTTGAAGTTGTGTGCCTCGCGCCTGTGTGAGCAAAAGGGGCAGGGGTATGGCTATACCCATGCTGTTGGTTACCTTTTCATTTTGCAGTATTTGTTGCAGATCGTCGCCTGTATTACCCAGCTTTACAGGAATGGTGTTTTGGTTGTCCATGAGTGCGATGATCTGGTTTTCGTTGAAGATGGTGGTGAGTTTATCGTGTAAGGCATTCATGGTAACATGATGCAATGCCATATGTTCCAGGTGGGGTTGCAGGACAAAAACCTCCTGCAGGGGAAGCGCCTCAGCCGTGAAACCATGCAGGTTGTTATCTATTTCCTGGATGGTATTTTGCAGATTTTGAACCAGATTTTCGCGGTTTGCCTGAACCGGCCGCAGGCGCACCTCCAGGGGAGCAGTTTGTGAAGCAAAAACCTGATCAAACAAATTACCATCATCCTGAAACCCGAATAATGCCTGCGGGTAGTTTTGTACCATGAAATCAGCAATCTGTTTCTTCAAAGATTCAAGTTTGGCAGGTGAGGCGGTTTGCAGATATATCAGATTTTGCCGGCGGTTATGATGATGTTCGTTGTCCATTAAAAACTGTTGCCTGCCTGTTTGTATGTTTGAATGTAAAAGAGATGGTTTTAATGAATCCATCATGAATTGCACCCGTGTATAGTTTTCTTCCACGTGAATATTTTCATTCCAATCTATGCGGAGCAGAGCTGCATCCCTTTTTATGGCAGGCAGTTGTTCCTTTTCCAGTTGGATGTAAAGCATCGGAAGAGAAAGAAGAAATACCAGAAAAAAGGTCCATACCCACTTTTGACGGCGCATGGTAAACCGGAAACCCTTGTCATACAGCTTATCATAGTTAATTTTGTTGATTCGGGGTTGAAGTGCTGGTTTGCGGAGCATCCGGTTCCCTGAAAAGATTAGGTTGTAATAAACTGGGATGAGTGTCATGGCAATGAGTAACGAAACCAACAAACCGATGCTTACTGCTACTGCCTGGTCAAAAAACAGCGCACCTGCAAGGCCGCCTAAAAAGATAAGAGGAATAAAAACCGAGCAGGTTGTAAGTACCGAACTCAACAGGGGTCTGAACACTTCGTTGGTACCTTTCACACAGGCATCCATGGTGTGTAGTCCTTCTTTGCGGTATCGGGTGATATTGTCAATTACGATGATGGAATTATCGATCATCATTCCCACAGAGAGGATCAGACCCGACAGCGATACAATGTTGACAGAAATACCCGCAAGAAAGAAAAAGAGTAAAGAAATGATGATGGCAGCAGGCACGGAGATGACAATGAGCCATGGCGACCGGGCATCGCCAAGAAACAGAAACATGATAACAAGCGCCAGCAAAGAGCCAATGATGAGTGTTTGCCTGAGATTATCCAGTGTATAACCCAGCAGCATGGTTTGATCGCGATATACGGCAAATGCAATATCCGGATAGTCTTGCTCCAATCTCTCCATCATAACTTTTAGTTCCGATCTCAAATCCTGCATCCTGGCATCGGCCTGTTTGATTATGGCCAGCGTAATAGCCCGGTTGCCCGACGAATGAATCATTCCCTCCGATTCGCGGGTACGACTCTCTATATGGCACAATTCTTTCAACTGCCAAAGCCTGCCCTCGTGATTCAAATAAAGGTTGCCTATATCAGAGGCTTCGATCATGGGACTACCCACCCTTACGTTGTATTGATATTGCTTGTCTCTGATCATGATGTTGCCCAGACTTACATTATTCGCCCTGATCAGGTTTTCTATCACTTCCGGTTGCATATTCATGGCCTGTAGCAATTCAACGCGTGGTTTGATGATGATTTCCGGGAAAACCCTTCCACTCATATCTGCCATGGCCACCTGGGGTATCTGCTCTAATCTCCTTCTGATGATCTCATCGGCAAAAGTGCTGAGTTGTTGAAAATTGTTTTCGCCTGACAGGGTAGGGGCTTGCGAATTTTCTGATGAATAATGGATATCGAGATAGAAAACCGGAATGTCGGACGCACTTGCTTTTACAACGGCAGGGCGCTGAATATCACGGGGTAAAATGGATGATGCCTTGTCAACCTGTTCATTGACTTCAATATATGCCAGATCGATGGAAGTGCCAAATTCAAACTCCAGTGTTACCATTCCGTTTCCGTCACGACTTTCGGTTTTCAAGTCATGGAGACCGTTTACCTGCATCAGATGTACACGCAGTGGGTTCATGACACGCTCTTCTATTTGTCGCGAAGAGTAGGCAGGGGCATCGACCCTCACGCTTATGCGTGGTATATCCACATCAGGAACCAGCGAAACCGGCAGATAGGAAGCGGCAACCCCACCCAGTATGAGCATGGCAAGAAAAACCATGCTTACTGCTACCGGACGTTCTGTAAGAAACCTGACCATAGAAAACTATTCTGTATTGATTTGTACCGGTGAACTGTGTGCAAGGTTGGTGTTGCCCGATACGATGACAGTATCGCCCGGCTGTAAGCTGGCAACACGGTTGGGGTTGGCCTGTACACTGTAATGTGTGCTGTTTTCGTGCAACACGTTTACATAAGTCCATTCTGCCTTTCCATTTACATATTTAAACAGCACTTCCAGATTATCGCGATACAGCACTGATTGTTTGGGTACTACCAACTGATTGTTTACCGGGCTTTTCAGCAACACTTTCACATTCATCCCTTCCACCAATCCGGGTGTTTCTGAGATCAATGCAGTAACTTCCACCTGCCCGTTCTCATCCACCACAGGGTTGATGCTTTGTATGCGTCCCTGCCAGGTGCGATCGGCAAAAGCAAAGGGGATGATCTGCACGCGTGCCTCTTTACGCACCCATTCCAGTTCATTCTCCATTACCGGGAAGCGAACCAGGAAGGAGGTATTGTCGATAAGGGTGCAGAAGGGTTCGCCGGCAGATACCTTTTCATATACATGCACTTCAAGATCGGCAATTACACCCGGGAAAGGCGCTCTGATCATTGTTTGAGAAAGATCGGAACGGAGGCGTTTTAACTCGAGTAATGCCTGAGAATACCCCGAACGTACCCCTGCCATTTGCCAAACTGCAGGGGATATTTCCAAACTGTCTTTCAGGCTAACCCCACGCCCCAGGAGTATGTCTTCCATATCGAGTGATGCCCGGGCAAACTGCAACTCTGCTTTTTGTAATTGCATCTGCAGGTTCTCGTTGCATAGTTCGGCGAGTATTTCCCCTTTTCTTACCTGTTGCCCGTTGGAAACATGAATTTTTTTCAACTCCTCAGAAAGAGGGAATGACAACCTGGACTTGTTGGGGGCATACAACCGGCCATTGCTGATCAGTTCAAGTTCGAATACAGAGGGTTGTAGGGGAAGAATATCTACTTTGGTTACAAAAACCTGTGATCCAATTGTGTCCGTATCTATTCTGTTTTGATCATCCGTTATACTCCGACAGGATATAAACAACAAACAAGAAAAACCGTAGAGCAGCAACATTAAAAAAAACGAAAAAGTGTTATTCATTAGAAAAAAATTATGATAATTACCGATAAAATCGCGCTATACGATTGCTTAATAAAAACATACATGCAAAAAAGTACTAAGTGTTACAAAAAAACAAAACCGTGTTAATTCCAAGGAATCTCGGCTCGGAAAATCTTTTCAGTTTCAATGTTTGAAATAGCAACAATGTTCTTATTATCAGGACTAACATCAAATGATGCCATAGATATATTTGCGTCCAACCTAAGTACTGGATTGCCATCCCAATCCCAAATATGAAACTCATTAAACTCAGGCATACTTCCAGCTTCAACCTGTTTCCCAGAATACAATGCATAAATATATTCATCGGTTGATTTGATGCGCGAGTAATAATTGACTAATCCTTTCATATTATCGGAAGAATTATTAAGTAAAATCCGAATATTATCTGATGAACCCAATTTTTGATTTTCAATAACAATCTCACCATTTTCAGCATCATAAATTCTGAGTATAGGTAATAGGTTATAAACTGTTGCAAGTCTGTTTATGTTAGATTTTACGGTAGTAACCTTAAACAAAGGGATTTGCTTATCATTAAGTTGGGTTATCTGTTTATTGGTTAAAGGAAGTTTTTCACCCCATTCAAAAAGATTTCCGGTTTCCGGATCATAACCCTGAAAGTCTTTTTCAAATGATCTCAAACCAAAAGATGAATATAAGACTCCATTGACCAGAAAAATATCGGTATCACTATTCATCTCTGCTGGTAATTCAAACTCCTCAACAACATCTAAATGCAAACTATCATTATATCCATGGGGGGTTACTCTGGCAATAACAACTGATGTTGTACCTTGATATAGAATAGTTTCTTCACCATATAGTCTAATAATAGGCACAATACTAATTTCCTCTTTTGGGCCATTTCCTCTTCTCACAGCACTGCCAAGAACCTTATAACTATTATTAGAAAAAAATTTGAAAAACCAATTGGTTTGCTGATCACAAACCAGTATCATATCCTTATAGTAAATTACATCACCAGGCAAACCAAGCATTTCAGATTCAGCAACTTCACTCAAAACAATTGATTTGGACTTGGGAAATTCGTAAAAATCGTGCTTAGTGGAAGTTTTGCAGCCAATCATAATAAAGAAAGAAATGATGCCCATCCAGAAAACCTTCCACCCGTGACCGCGCGTCATTTGCCAG
>CAYMLS010000241.1:0-8442 GCA_964390665.1 uncultured Bacteroidales bacterium
CCCGTGATAATTTTTTCGATAAAAAATCAGGTGTATTTGTAAGCGGCTATTCCAGGCAGGTTTCACTGGCATCGCAGGCCTGGATGATTTTATCGGATGTTGTTTCGGCCAAAGAAGGCGCGGAGATTTTTGAGAAGCTGGAAACAATGACCAATGTTCAGGGCCCAAAAGCACCGTATTTGTATCATTATGTAGTGGATGCGATGATTAAAAGCAATCTGAAAAAGAAAGCCAAAGATTTGGTATTAAGCTACTGGGGAGGCATGGTAAGAAACGGAGCCGACACTTTTTGGGAAGTGTATGATCCATATGACCCTGACCTTTCCCCGTATAATTCAGTGCTGGTCAATAGTTATTGCCATGCCTGGAGCTGTACAGCTTCTTATTTCATCAGGAAATATCCGGAGATATTTAATTAAGTCCTTTAAATAAAAATAATTGTAATGAAAATCAAATTATTATCCACTCTATTTTTACTTGTTTATAATAAATGGGCAGGTAGATGTTGTAACCGTTTTCTGCATTATTACCGGGGCAGAGGAACTACTATACATGGTACAAAAGATACTATTTTGCTGGACAGGAATGGCTATTTTGTCTATGATCTGAAAAACAACCTGATCAAAGAAGAAAAAGAAGCAGGAGAAAGCGCCACCATGGATATAGTCGGTGGTGGTAGTTTGAACGACTATCATATGAATAATTTTGCCAATGCCATCCGTACAGGGGAGCAATTAAATTCTCCCATCCGGGAAGGGGTGATCTCTACCAACTTGTGCCATTTCGTAAATATTTCTCAAAAGTTGGGCGAAATTTACACCTGGATACTTCCACAGGTAAAATCATCGGCGACGGCCAGGCCATGCAAATGTGGAAAAGAGAATATGAACCTGGTTGGTAGCCATAAAGTTTAAAAAAAATGAAAACAAAAATTATAGTACTATTTATTCTCCTGGGCAGTTATCTTAGTTTACATGCCCAGGAATTCAACGTTCCCAATAATTATGGTGAAAACAGAATGCACTTTTGGCAGGCAGACTGGATAACACACCCGGATGCATCACCTTTCGGTTATGGGGTATATCATTTTCGCAGAACATTTGATATGGCTGCAATACCTGACAGTCTAAAGTTTTATATTTCCGCCGATAACCGCTACAAGCTCTTCATTAACGGCCAGTATATCACGATGGGGCCCGCCCGCGGGGATTTGATGCATTGGCGGTATGAGACCATTGATGTAACACCATATCTTCAAAAGGGTGAGAATGTAATTGCAGCTTTGGTATATAATATGGGAGAACATACTCCCGTGGCCCAAATGAGCCGACAAACGGCATTTATTTGTCAATTGGGGGAGGCAGAAAATTCATCTGTTTATACCGGCGATGGAAACTGGAAAGTAATGCAAAATATGGCCTACCAGCCGCTACCCTGGCAATGGCAGGTCAAGGGATATTATGTAGCGGGACCCGGTGACAAAGTACAGGCTGATAAATATCCATGGAATTGGCAAACTATTGATTACAATGATGCATCCTGGGTTTCTCCAGCGAGGATAGCCGACGGTAAAGGCAGAGGTTCCACGGGCAATTCATTGTATTATTTAGTGCCCCGTACCATTCCTTTCCTGGAAGAAACCCAGCAAAAAATCCCTACAGTGAGAAGGGTGAAAGGGGCTGATTTGAATGTGAGGTTTAACGAAGGTGAACCAACCACGATACCTGCTAATTCAAAAGTTTCTATCCTGCTTGACAATGATGTATATACCATGGGATTCCCCCAATTAACAGTAAGCAAAGGGAAAAACAGCAAAATAAAAATTACTTACGCCGAAACTTTGTTTAACCCCGATAAAACCAAGGGTAACCGTGATAAGATAGAAGGAAAGAAAATTTATGGCATTTACGATGAATATTACCCTGATGGTGAAAAGGACAGACTGTATTCCCCACTCTGGATAAAAACCTTTCGGTATATCCGGTTTGATATCGAAACCGGCGATGAACCATTGGTCATCCAGGATTACCACAATGTTTTTACTGCCTATCCTTTTCAGGAAAAGGCTGTGTTTGACACAGAAGATGAAGGTTTGAATGACATCTGGGAGATGAGCTGGCGGACGTCCCGGTTATGTGCCCTGGAAACGTACATGGATTGTCCGTACTACGAACAGTTGAATTATATTGGCGATACCCGTGTGCAGGCCATGATTTCTCTCTTTGTTTCGGGGGACGAAAGACTGATGAAAGATGCCATCCGGCTTTTTGATTATTCACGCACCCCTATGGGCATTACCCAGGGCAGGTATCCAAGCAGAGTCCCGGTGATAATACCTACCTATTCATTGTACCAGATTTCAATGCTGCATGATTTGTATTGGTACAGGGAAGATGATGAATTTATCAAAAGCTACTTACCATCCGTTCGCAACATTCTGGAATACTATGAAAGCTTTTTAGATGAAAAACATCTGCTGAAAAACCTGGAATGGTGGCAGTATGTAGATGCGGCTTATCCCCGGGGAATGCCGCCGGGAACCAACGATGGTAATTCTGCCATGCAAACCTTGTTGTATGTTTATACCATGCAACAAGCCATAGACTTATTTGAACATTTTGGCTGGCAACAAGAGGCAGAAAAATGGAAAAAGCAGGAGGAGCGGATTATAAGTTCGGTTAACCAACATTGCTTTGTTCCTGAAAAAGGAATATATGCCGAAACCCCTGAAAAAAATGATTTCGCTCAACACACCAATATATTCTCCATTTTAACCAATACTGCACCTGAAGAAAAACAGCAGGAAATCATGCAAAAAGTGATTGCCGACACCAGTTTGCTGCAAACCCGCCTGTTTTTTAATTTTTACTTTTTCAGGGCCTTGAAAAAATCGGGCCTGGCTCATCTCTATTTCGACCATCTGGATACCTGGTACGGTATGCTGGATTACGGCTATACCACCTGTGGTGAATGGGGGAACCTGGAAACCGATCGTTCCGACTGCCATGCCTGGAGTGCCACGCCTGTATTCGATTATATGAATATCCTATTGGGAATAGACGCCTCCAAACCCGGCTTTAAGGAAGTAGAGATTAAACCCACTTTTGGCAAGCTGGATCAATTAAAAGGCAGCTTTCCGCACCCCAAAGGGGATATCAAAATAGAACTGGACAAAAAAGGCAGAAAAGTGAGCGGGTATATCCTTTTGCCTTCCGGTTTGCAGGGAACGCTGATAATTGGAACTGAAACAATGGATTTGATAAGTGGAGAAAATAAAATTAAACTATAAAATGAAGAATCGAATTATAATTGTATTGTTTGCATATTTCTTTTTAAACATTTTTTGTGCTGTAAATGGGCAGGAAACCCTGTATTTATGGCCGGGTAAAGTTCCCGGTGAAGCGAAGGAGAAAGCAGAGCCGGTTATCTCGGATAACAAAAAAGGAGATGTAAAACGCCTGAGCGAGGTTACCAATCCGCTAATGAAAGTTTATCAACCTGCCAAAGGCAAAAACAAGGGGATTGGAATCATTATCTGCCCGGGAGGGGGATATAGCATTCTTGCTATTGATAAAGAGGGTTATGAAGTAGCCGAATGGCTTTCTGGTTTGGGTTATACATCATTCGTTCTGCAATACCGTGTTCCCCAAAAACAAGAAGGGGCTTTAATGGATGCCCAAAGGGCAGTTCGTATTGTAAGGGCCCATGCAGAAAAATGGAATATACATCCGGATAAAATCGGCATGATGGGCTTTTCAGCCGGGGGAAGCTTAACCGCCAGAACATCCTCTTTATACGATAAACAAATGTATGACCCAGTGGATGAACAAGACAAACGCTCCTGCAAACCCGACTTTTCGATGCTGATTTACCCGGCATATCTTGATAAAGGCGAAAACAGGAGTTTAACGCCCGAACTGGAAGTTGATTCGCTAATGTCCCCCATGTTTATTTTTGCCGCTACAAACGATGGCCATGCCAACAGTGCGTTGGTGATGGCAGGCGCTTTACGCGATGCCAAAGTACCGTTAGAATTACACCTGATGCCCGAAGGAGGGCATGGATATGGCTTGCGACCGGGAAATGTTGCTGCTGAAACCTGGCCGGGATTATTGGAAAAATGGTTAATGAGATATATAATTAAAAAATAACTGATTATGAATAGAAGAAAATTTATCACGAATGCCGGTCTTTTATTGGGTGCAACCACTTTGGGAGTAAACGCACTGGCAAATTCCGAAAAAAAGAATAAATACGAATTCGGGATTATACTGAGTTCTTTGAAAGAGGAAATGCAGGAGAACCTTGATAAAACCCTTAAAAAACTTGCCAAAGCCGGCTATAAATACATTGAAGGTGCCGGCAGGTACAAAATTCCCGAAAAGGAAACACTGGCAGCCATGAAAAAATATGGGCTGACATCAATTGCTACAGGCGATTCCATGTATCCACTATCGCAGGACACGGACAAATACATTGATCAGGTGATAGCGCAAGGGGCAAAATACCTGGTGTGTTACTGGCCCTGGATGGATAGTGCTGATAACCTGGACAAAAAACAATGCCTTGAAACAGCCGAAAACTTAGAGAAAATCGGAAAAAAATGCCATGAAAGGGGCATACAGTTCGCCTGGCACAACCACAACAAAGAGTTTATGCCGCTTGAAAATGGTCAAACGGCATTTGAAATAATCATGGAGAATACATCTGAATACGTTAAATCAGAGTTGGATGTATATTGGGTAGAATATGCAGGGGTCTCTGCTATTGAAACCATCGAAAAGTACAAAAACAGAATCGGTTTGTTGCACCTCAAAGACATGATTAAAGTAGATGGCGAAATGAAAAATACGGCTCCTGGTAAAGGAACCCTTGATTTTGCATCTATCATCAGCAAAAAAGAAGAAGCCGGAATAGATTACCTGATTGTTGAGTTTGCCGGTGATGATTTAGGTCTGGATGATGCCGTTTCAAGTATAAAATATTTAAAAAATTTATAAAGAGAAAAAGGATAATTATATGAATATTAAAAATTGGCAGATAAATATGCCTTTGCTTGTGGTAAGTTCCATCATCGCGGGTTGCTCAAGTCCCGGTGATACAGGTAAAGATGTACCGGAAAAGACCGATGTGGGGAAAATTAAAAACATCGTGGTCGTAATCAGCGATGATCATAGTAACCAAACGCTTGGCTGCTATGGGAACAGCCATATCAAAACCCCGAACATGGACAGGCTGGCTTCACGGGGGGTATTGTTTGAAAATGCTTACAGCCAGAGTCCCATTTGCTCAGCATCGCGGCAATCCATTTTGTCGGGCAAATATCCACATGCTACAGGAGTTTCGTTATTGTTCACTCCCTTTCCGGACGGAGGCAATACGACCATTGCAGAGCAACTAAAAAAACAGGGGTATGCCACAGCGCTATTCGGAAAAACCCACTTCAATAATTTTATCTGGTGGGACCTTTACAAGGATGGTTTTCCGACTTATGGTTTTGATACCATCATCGGTAAAGATGAATACAAACAGTTTTTAAAGGATAATCCCAATCCGCCTATCCCTGAAAACATTAAAACCCGGGGCAGGGGGAAGGAACACTTTAAAAACAAACAGTACCTCCCTGTAGCAGTTAATGATTCCCTGGCTGACGGAACTTATTTGGCCAAAGAAGCCATTAAGTTTATTGAGCAAAACAAGACCAAACCTTTTTTTGCCTGGGTAGCTTTTCATGAGCCACACGACCCATTTAGCTTTCCCATTGAATATGCCGACATGTATGACGTGGATAGTATGCCCCTGGGAATCAAAGGGCCGGAAGACGACCGGTGGCTGCCGGAAATGTTCAGGGGACTTTCTGAAAAAGAAAAGAAGGGCATCGTGGCCTCCTACTATACCTCTGTAAGTTTTATGGACAAAAACCTTGGCTTAATAATAGATGCTCTTGAAAAGAACGGGCTGACTGAAAATACGCTCATCGTATATGCCAGCGACCAGGGATATCAATTACACGACCATGGAAGGTACGAGAAACATACTATGTGGAAACAATCTGTTGAAGCACCACTTATTATCAGTGGCCCGGGAATACAAAAAAATGTTGCCACGGATGCACTGGTAGAAATGCTTGACCTTGCGCCTACTTTTACAGATGTTCTTGGATTTGAACCTTATGAGGATTGGCAGGGCAGGAGTTTTCTGCCACTTTTGCAGGGCAAGACCAATCAACATCGTGAAGAGGCTTTCGCAGTGTACCTCAACGACAACAAAGCGATGGTGGCTACAAAAGACTGGAAATACATCTTCCATACGGGTCATCATGACCTTGATTTAGGGTATAAAACAGGCTACGGCCCATCCGGGATTTTCCAAAAACTGTATCACCTCAAAACCGATCCCGAAGAAATGCAAAATCTGGCTTATGAACCGCAATATTTAGATACACTAAAGCATTTCAGGGATCGATTGCTTGAAAACTTTATGCAAACACACCCGGATGCTGACAGAGTGCCGGACGAATTGAATAAAATCGGCAAAATAGTGTGGTTTTGCGAACCGAGAGATGCCGGGGCATCCTATGGCAAACCTCTAAACGTAACCATGAAGGATTCATTAAAAATTGGACTGGAGGACTGAAATGACTGATTTTATGATAGATAAAAAGAGTAGCAGGTTTTTGTTAACCTTTTGGCAGATTTTTGGAAACTATAAATTTGGCAAAATAACGCATGATTACTTCATTTGTGAATATTAAATAAAAACGGTTTAAAGATGAACATAAATAAAACATTAACATTTATACTGGGAGTTGCAATTGTGACTCATTCCTGCGTACCACAAAAAGAAAAAAACGACGATGGGAAGAAAGAGGGAACAAAACCAAATATCCTGGTATTCATTGCCGATGACGCGGGTATGGATTTTGGATGTTATGGAAATCCTGTTATCAAAACTCCCAATATTGACAAATTGGCTGCATAAGGATTGAAATATGAGAATGCATTTGTAACTGCACCACAATGCAGTCCCTGCCGCACCAGTATCTTATCGGGCAAATTTGCCCATACCATTGGAACAGAAGATTTGCACGTGGGGATAGACAGCTCAACCGTCCTGCTTCCAACCTATTTGCAGGATGCCGGCTATTACACCGGCCTAATGCTGAAACATCACATTGGCGAACATGGCACGGCACAGTTTGAATATTTTAACGAAGAAAGTGTATGGCCCGATTACTACGGAACCGGTGAGTACCACAACAAAATGATGGATTATTTCCGTGCATTTCTGGACTCATCAGACACCAAACCCTTTTTCCTCTGGATGGGTTTTATTGACCCGCACCGCCCTTACCTTAACAGCCCGCGTGAGAAAAACCATGCCGAACGAGTCCACAACCCCGCTGATGTAATCGTTCCGCCTTATCTCGATGATAATGATTCCACACGTTCTGACCTTGCACAATATTACGATGAAATTCACAGGATGGATACCCACATCGGCTGGATGATTGCTGAACTGGAAAAACAAGGCAAACTGGATAATACCCTGGTCATCTTTTTCAGCGATAACGGCATGCCTTTTCCCCGGGCAAAATTGACCTGTTATGATTCGGGAATTAAAACGCCCTTTGTTGTTTGGTGGAAAAACAAAATTGAAGCTGGTACAACCTATGAAGATTTGGTGAGCTTGATTGATTTATCCCCCACGCTTCTCGATGTGGCCGGAATGGAGACCCCGGATGACATGTACGGCAAAAGTTTTATGCCCACTTTCTTTGACCAGGAAGAGCCAGGAAGAGAATATATTTTTGCAGAACGTAATAAGCACAATAAATACGATTACATAAGAGCTATTCGAACACAAGAGTACAAGCTGATATATTACGGTTTACCCAAATACGGCCTGTATTGCGATGATGATAACCCAACCGGAAGGGAAATGCGCAGGAAATATGAACTAGGTGAACTGGAAGCAGATGAAACTCGTTGTTTTAACCAATTCGAACCTCAAATTGAGCTTTTCAATATCAAAAACGATCCTTATGAATTAAATAATATAGCTGATAATGAGGAATTAGCAGGCATTAAAGATGAGCTCCTGGCTGAATTGAAAAAATGGCAGGAAGAAACCGGGGATATTGAACCGGATGAAAGCCGGATTGGTGAGAATAAATAAATATGTGCTTTTCTTATAATAGAAATAACATTATCATGATAAAATCCAAAAATATACAATTTGCATTAGCCGGCATAAGCCTGTTAGCTACAGGTTTTAACAGCGAGGCAAAACAAATCATTCAAGAAAAACCAAATATTGTTATTTTTTTAACTGATGATTTAGGTTGGGGTGATTTGGGGTGTTACGGACATTCCACAATTAAAACACCAAACCTGGATAAATTTGCCCAACAAGGATTAACACTTACAGATTGCCATTCGG
>CAYMLS010000242.1:0-8347 GCA_964390665.1 uncultured Bacteroidales bacterium
TAGTATCCACCTGCTGTCGACATTGACCGTAAAATCCGGGCCAAATATAAGCACCTCGTTGGTGATCGAATTGTTAAGGACGTTTTCCTGGTCTTCCTTGCCTGTATAAGCAAATGCACCAACCCTGAAATACTTACCTATATTTTGACTTACGCGCCCGAGGTAAGCCTTATACCTGTCCTTATCGTAAATATTAAAAGCGCCCGCCTCAGGCAGGCCATTGCCATTAACCACCTCTACAGCAATGTCGGTACCGGTATCAAACCCGTAAGTAAGCATGATACCCCGGTCGTATTTCATCATGATCTGCGACATGCCAATGGCGGAAGTGTACACATTGTAATCTTCCAGAGAAAGCCTGAGTTCTCTCTTAAAAAGTGGGTCTGAGACCTGAAACTGTCCCAACATAATATCGAGTTCGGTGTCAAACAAATTATTGTACATCAGGTAAGCATCTTCAACGCCAGCAACCTCTCCCCTTTCATTCATATAGAAATAAAAATAATAAGAAACTTTGGGAGAAATAGCGCCTCCGGAGAGTAACTTAAGCAGGTAAGGACTTTCGAAATCTGATTTTTGATCGTTTCCGTTGTTGTAAGTAACAAAACCATCAAACCTTACAGCAATGGGAAAGTTTCGGATGAGAGAAAGTTTCTCGTCTCCTGATTCTGTATAATAGCCGGGGGCATCGTAATCCTGTAAACGGAATCCGTCGCCGGCAAAATCTTCACCATAATCCTTCAATCCAGGCATTACCGGTGTATGGCAGGTTTGACAACTCATATTGTATTTGCGTGCAAAGGCAGGAATGGCCATTGAAAACTGCGGAAGCAGGATCATGGCGATGATCGTTAGCAAAAAAGTGCGGGTATCGTTTTTCATACAGTTGATTTTTTAGGGTATAACATTGATTTTGGTACTGTGTCTGTTAATTTCATGTATAGCATATTCCTCTTCGGGGACATCCAAAAACTCGGCAACGGGTTTTACAAGCAGTCTGTAGTTCAGCACAGCGGTTATTGTCAGATCTCCCGGGGCAATATCGTAGGGTATTTGAAAGGTGTAGGTTTCCAGTTTTGTTTCGCGCGGACCGATGCGGTAATCCACACCAAGTGTTTCGGTGTTCCATTGCATGATGGTCATGCGTCCCTGCCTGTCAAAATAAGGCATTCTGAATATTCTGTCTCCCACTGGAACATCTTCCCGTCGTATGCCTTCAAAATTTTCGATCTGTAAAGGGACTTCCATATCCTGGTATGCCAATGCTTCACTGGCAATTGTATATTCCTCTCCTTCAAAACCTTTTTCATCTACAGGCAAATGATACACATTTCCGTTGGCATCTTTGGCCTCCACGTGCAACCATAAAATGCGGTCTTCCACAGATCCGGTAGGGAATTTATGACCGGTTTTCTGGTTGAACAAAGCTACGGTAAATACAACAGGATCGCCCATCAAAGCTTGTTGTGTATCCGGATTTACCCTTAGTTCCACCACGCCGTTTAGTTTTCCGGGATCGTGTGCTCCATGAAAAAGATGGAGTTTTGCATCATCGTAAGTAGCGCCCATTTTTGCTGTTTTGGTTTTTGCTTCGGTCATGTGGCAATCCTGACAGCGCACACCTTCTTCAGAGTAGGGTCCCTCTTCCCATTCCAGTTGCGTTGACTTCACCCATGCACCGAAAGGGCTTTTCTCATTGTGGCAGATACCGCAGAACTGTGCCTCACCGTGCAGATCGGAAAGCACAATATCATGATTGGGAGAGGTGATCTCCCCTTTTCTTGAACTGTACTTCTTCCGTCCGGGTTCAACAATATAGTTATGATTATAGGCGGTATCACCTTCAAAACCTTTGATCAGGTGGCAAACCTCGCAGGAAACACTTTCATTGGCCCGTGAACCCTCAGAAGGGCGGGGAGGTGGAACATCGCCAGCCATGTACGCCATAGGAGTATGACAGCCATTGCAGCTCTCGTGTACTTCGGCCATCTCCGGGTCGTTCTCAGAATGTTTTACAGCCAATTCGAAATACTCGATTTCATCCCAATGATGCGTATATGCTTCCGCCATCATCGATTGACGCCATTGATGATATAAGGCATCATGGCATGAGGCGCAGGTTTCGGGTGTGTCAAAATCACTGTACTGAAAATCGCCTTTTTTGCCTCCTTCCTGCATAGGAATGATAAAACCAAAAACAAAAATAAACAATACAGAAAGTATGATCAAGGTCAAAAGTTTCTTTCTCATGATAGTACAATTGATGGGTGAAAAAAAATGCAGAAAAATGGACGGGATATATATAAACAACAAAAGTATAATATATTTAACTTAGAATCAATATAAATAAGAAAAAAGATAAATCTCTTCTTAGTACATAAATATGTATATGAAACTGAAAATCATATAGATAAAAAAACATCACTACAAAAGAGAATGGAGAGCAAAACGAATGCCACACAAACTGTTAATATTTCACAAATAAAGAAATGCGGAATCCAGCGCCACTACCTGTCGTATGCGTGGATTAATTTTGTCAGACTTTTCAATTGCTGAAAACTCACTCAATATCCACAAAAAACCTACCCCATGAAAAAACTGTCATTACTCTCAGAAATTCCTTTTTTCGAAAGATTTATTCTGCTACTGTCCATGATCCTGATTGTGATCCTGACAATCAGCATCGTTGGAACAATGTTCTCGATTTACAAGGTGAAGAAAAAAAAGGGAGAACCGAACCATGACAATAATATTGGCATACATACGGATGAGTAGATTTCTCAGCATGGCAATGCAAGTAGTCAGAGTAGATTTGCGATGGTATGATCAGGGAGTCATAAACACAAATTAACCGGATACATCAGAAAAAAAATAATGGTAAACCGTAATTTTCATTTTCCAATGGTGTCTAATAGGAAAATTGCAGGTTACACTTTCACCCCTGCTCAATAGTTAGTGCTTGCAAGAAAACGCCAACTGCTGCGTTGGGCTCGCCATCAAAACAGTCGATTACGAAAAGTAAACTCCTGTTTTTCAGTCATCGCCCGCCTTGCATTTGACGCTTTCTTTATCAAGCACATAAAAAACCGTGAGTTTTCTTGCTGACACTAATTAAGAGGAAAGCAATAAGCAAAATTAAATTACAAACAGATGAACAAAAATTTACACAGTTTTCCGGCGCTGATGAAAACCTTGTTGATTGTAATATTGATCAATCAGCAGCCTATTCAGGCAGAAGAACTTCCCCGTAAGGTGATACTGGGTATTCGCATGGAACCACTTACAGAAACACTGAAAGAAGAACTAAAGTACGATGAGAATTATGGGGTTTTCGTTCCTGAGGTGATCCCCGGAGGCAGTTTTGCCGGCATGGGTGTGAAAGATAGTGTGATCCTGAAACAGATCAACAGTCAGATCGTTTCATCTACAGCAAAGGTGCTTGATGTCATAAGCATGATTGACGAAGGCCAACAAATGGAAGTTGTTGTTTTCAAAGATGGGGTAACTTTCACGCATACAGGAATTGCCATTGGGAAACTTAGGGAAAATCATCCTCTTGCTGAGATCATTTATGGTAGTGTTTCCTATGCCGGTAATCAGTTGCGATCGCTGTTGTATCTGCCCGGGGGAATTAAAACCCCTCCTGTGGTATTTTTTCTACAAGGATATACTTGTCAAACAGTTGAGATGCCAAACTGGAATCCGGTAAAGAAACTCGTGGATGATTGGCTGGAAGCAGGATTTGCTGTTTATATGGTTGAAAAACCGGGTATTGGAGACAGTCGGTCTGATAAACCCTGCATGCAAATCGACTTTCATGAAGAAATGAAAGCATTTTCGCAGGCTTACCACACACTGCTTCAAAATAAACAGGTAGATACGAAAAACATATTTCTTTTCGGTCATTCTATGGGTGGTGTCGTCGCTCCCTTGCTTTCCCATGAGCATGAGCCCAGAGGTGTAATGGTTTTCGGCATCATGGGAAAAAACTGGTACGATTATATGTTGGATATTTTTACCGAACAAAGAAAATTGTTAGGTGCCACCGACGAAGAGATACAGGAAGCACTAAAATATGACCAACCCTTTATCCATGACATGCTCATCAACAAAAAAAACAATAACGAACTGATCAGTAACCCCCACTACGGTGAGCATTTGCAGCAAAAAGGCATTGCGGAGGGTTTAAAAGAGGGATATTACCTGCACCGGCATTATACTTTTTGGCAAACATTGGCGGATATTGATATTCCCCAGGTATGGAGCA
The DNA here is from genome assembly GCA_964390665.1 of uncultured Bacteroidales bacterium. GTDB lineage: Bacteria > Bacteroidota > Bacteroidia > Bacteroidales > UBA7960 > SKVR01. The sequence continues at coordinate 4,268 of CAYMLS010000242.1, forward strand.
AGGTAAAAGCACCTGTTTATGTAATGCATGGTGAGTACGACATACAAGCTATTGACCCACGATACGGCGAATTGATCGCGACCCAGGTAAATGAACACGGTGGCAGGGCAGGTTTTGAATTGATACCGCAAACCGAGCATGCTTTTCTTCAGTTCGATTCGATGGAACAGAACATTCAGGTAAGGTCAAACGGAACTTACAGGAATGCCCTTGCCGAAAGGTACAACCCCGAAGTGGCAAAAGTCAGCATTGAATGGATGAGACAAATGCTTGCAGAAGCAAATTAGGTTCAGTATAAAATCCACCATCATTACTTGAATAATATAATTTTCGATGGATTTGAAGGTTAATTATGACCAAAAAATGTAAGAAAAAAAAGCAATAAAGGATGATTATAAATCCCGCACTAAAAAGATCTGAAATCAAATATGAATACCAAAACCCAGATCAATCCAATGGGACAACAAGCACAGGTATCTCCGATTTTTTGATGATTTTTGATGTTACATCTTCTGCAAATGCTTTATAAAAGAACCCACGATCATGATTTCCGCAAATAATTAAATCTGTTTTTAATTTTTTTGATTCTGCCATGATCATTTCAAGGGTAGCACCCTGCACGAGCAATCCTTCCGAATCCACCCCTTTCGCCCTTAGCTTGTCGGAATAATCCTGCAACTTTTTATGTTCCTCCCTTAATTCCTCTGCCCTGCTGTCTCTGATGTATTGCGGACCGGGTTCATAGCCTACAAAATCAGGGTCGGGTGCAGCAATGTGCATCAACCACAATTTCGCATCAAAAGCTTTGGCAAAATCAAATGCCTTGTCAATCAAATAATCGAATCCTTCATCAAAATCGATCGCAACCAAAAAGTTTTTCATATCGTTCTGTCTTTATCTGATTATAATTTGATCAATTCGGTTCTCATTTTTTTTCAACGAGAGGTTTGGCCAACACACGGACTGCATGGTTTACCATGCTGCGAAATATAATCATCCGCATGTACTTCGACATGTTTGTAGAACTGTGTCAAAATTTGTGTCACGCCCGGTTCATTTTGCTTGTTTGCTTGAAAACATTTGCACGCCATTTGCATATCAAATATAACTTGTTTTTCAATAACAACAAGTATTTTTCAAGTGTAAAATACCCTGGAAATTTGCCATCATATAGCATGATCAACAGAAAAACAATTTTTTTATCCATCGCATTTGTTCTCCTATGGAATTCGGGATTTATAGGGGCAGAGTACGGGCTTCCCTTTACCGGTCCTTTCACTTTGCTTTTCTGGCGATACCTGGCGCTAACGGTGGTTCTTTTTATTTACCTGTTGGTAAGAAGGCGTTTTCGATGGGTGGGATGGAAAATTGCTGCCCCCAACATGCTCATTGGCATTTTGGCACATGGGGTTTGGCTGATCTGCGTTTTACTGGCGTTGGATCATGAGGTTCCGGCAGGGATCGTTGCTTTGCTGGTATCTTTGCAACCTTTGGCAACAGGTGCACTCTCTGGAAGATTTGTGGGCGAACGCACAAATTTACATCAGTGGTTGGGGTTGGGAATGGGTTTTCTGGGTGTTGCCATTACAGTGAGCTTTCGGATAGACCCGGACAACCAGCAATCCATTTTTAGTTATCTGATCCCTTTGGGGTCTGTTATTGGAATTACCATAGCAACTTTGATACAACGCCGGATGGACATAAAAAACAAAAACAGCAGACTACCTGTCGATCTATCCTTATTTTATCAGGCAATGGCAACAACCTTCGTTTTTGTTTTTCCGGCTATGTTTATCGAAAAAACCACCACACAGTGGGAACCCGAATTTATCTTTATCATGATTTGGTTAATACTTGCCGTTTCCCTCGGAGCCTACTCCATGATGTGGAAGTTGATTGAACGGATCGATGCAACCCGTGTGGCAAGTTTGTTTTATCTGGGGCCACCCGTAACCATGCTGATGGCATGGCTGGCCTTTGGAGACAAAGTAGAAACAATGGATCTGACAGGTCTTGGTGTTGTATTTATGGGGGTGTTATTGACTCAGTTGAAAAAAAAACCTTCCATTACCAAAAAATAATCCGGGTGCTCTTTTTTCAGTTTGCCTGCAACGGCAAACGAATTAGCATTTGCCCATTGTGCCTACCGTAAAGGAATAAAAACAATCAATCGGCAAGAAACACTGCTCTACACACCATTAGTGCATTTGGTTTTATGCTTAGCCGCTAACATTATTTCCTGTTGTATCAAATTCAATCAATTCGATGGGCGCACCGTTATGCTCAATCATTGCAACTCTTACTCCATCTGAAGGTGGATTTGGTTCGGTTATGATTTTAAAGTCACGGGTTTTTAATTCAAAATCCAAATCTACAACTTCAAATGCAATATGGGGGACGGTCTGTATTAATTTATCAATCGGGCTGTCTTTCTCAAATCTCATCCATTCAATTCCAAAAGGACTTGTGCTAAAACCAGAGACATAAAATTTAAATTGAGACAAATATTTCTCGTTCGGCATTTTTTTATCCGTAGGAATTCCAATATGGTGATATTTCCAACCCCAACTTTCAATGCAAGGAGGCAATTCAAAATCCTGTCGGATTTGCAGATTTTCTTTCATTTTATCTTTTTTTACATAGTGTCAGCAAGAAAACGCCAATTACTGCATTGGGCTCGCATTGCGCTTGACTTTTTCATCATCACAAAAGTACAGATTTAAATCTATATCTGTGTCCGATGATTTAAGGGGCTAAAACACCATCATTAAATTCCCAATCAGGATAAATTGCTTTGTCAATCTTTTGTTTATATTTTTTCAGAATCGAAGTCTTTGTTTGACTCTTGTATTTTAAATCGAAATAGTCCTGTACAACCTTAAAGTTTTCAAAAAGTGTAATCAACTCAGCATTCAGTTCAACTACACTTTTCATTCTTAATATTTCTTCCAATTCAGTTTTATTCATTTAGCAGTACTGTTTTTTTGCATGACACACAACGGACGGGCGTAGCCACTGTAAGGGATTTCCAAGCAGTATGTTTTTTGATTGCATGATGTTTCTATCACCTGTCATCTTATCTTAAAAATTCATCAGCCCTTATTGTGGCTGACGCCATGTTGTAGGGCGTTTTTTATTCAAATTTTCTATAATCATTTTTTATCTTATCATCTAAATTTCTCCATTCTCTACCCTGAGTTTTCTCAATCATAATATTAATCTTTGAATCAAAGTTTGTTGGTTTTTTAGGAATTTGTCCATCATAAATATATAAAGTGTCATTTGACTTTTTATAAATCAAACCACCAAACCCATGAAAAATATATTCACTTATCGAATCAGGATAAAACTCATAATCTGGATTAGTTGAGATAACAGTTATTTTATGGTCTCCTGTTAAACCCCAATTTTTGCTTTTAAGATAAATTGTCTCTTTTTTGTCAGGAAAATAGATTTGTTCTCGGTTATATACTGGTTTGCCAATCTGTTCCAAATCAGTCATAAATCTTTCGTATCTGGTTCCAAGCCAAAAGGACAAAATTATCAAAACGATTGTTATCAGAATATTTCTGAGTTTTTTACTCATTTAACTCCTGTTAAAAATTCTCACTCTGTTTTGGTCATTTTTGTTAATTATCATGTAGATAAAACCTGGGATTCCAATAATTAATATCAATCCGAAAGCACTATATAATCCAGTTTGCCATATATAATTCCATAAAAGTATCAATGAAATCGGTGTTCCAATGAATAAAATTAACAATCCAATCAATATTGCTATTTTACTTTCCTTTGCTTTTAAATCATCAATTGAATATTTATCCGTTTTGTTACAGGATTTGCAGTATAGTTCAATGTTATCTCCGTGTTTCATTTTTAAATCAACTCGAGTCGTTGCCCAAGTTCTCATCGAAATCTCATTTTTGCAATCAGTACATATTGAAAATAGTCTCATTTTAAAGTTTAGTTATCTGTTTAGCAGTTCAGTAAAATGCCCTACAAACGCCCCCATATCACCATTGTTGTTATCGTTATTATAGCGCAACGCTTTTCGGGGTGTAACTGACTGATTGAAGGAAG
>CAYMLS010000243.1:0-8215 GCA_964390665.1 uncultured Bacteroidales bacterium
GGAACTGCTGCAAAGCACTACCCTGCGCAATATAAGTGTTTTGGCGGCATATAGTAAACTCAACCTGGATATACCGGAGATGGAAAGGGCTTTCAGGTTTATGAAAAATAAATTATTGCCTGTAATTGTTTCGGAAGGGAATATGCGCAGGTGGGCTAACATTTTGGTAGACAAAACAGCGGAAGCAAAGCAGTTTGTCTTAAGAATGCTCAATAAAGCTGATTTTAATATTGATGAAATTACTTTGAAAACTCTCAAAGAAGGTTCAGAAATCAACATCCATGAGCAAGTAGAGCTGGAAAAATTCTCACAACCTCTCAGAAGTCAGATTGAAACCATGAAAGGTTACGAAAATAAATCTTTGTCATTCCTGAGAAAGATTCCAGGTAGTGTGCCGGTTTTATTTCCTGCAGAACTTGAATCTGCCGGTACCAATCGCTATTATGACCTTTCCGGGATTTTGTATGATGTGCTAAACAAGAATCATTGCATGCTAATCGATGAATTGGAAAATTCACTCCATCCTGACCTGGTTAATCATTTTATAAAAACCTTTCTGGTAAATGCCAAAGAAGCGCAACTGGTTTTTACTACCCACAACATCAATATCCTGAGTGAGCAGGATAATTTGCGTAAGGATGTAATCTGGTTTACGCAGAAATCCAAAGATGGAGCCACAGAGCTTTATTCCATGGCCGATTTCAGTCATCGCAAGGAGTTGTCGTTTATCAATGCTTATAAAGCAGGTAAGTTTGGTGCAAAACCAAAGTTGGGAAGTATTTACATTGAAGAATAAGTGATATGGCCAGACGTACCCAAAACAGAGAACTCTATCCTGCAATTGCCATCATAGGAGAAGGGATAACCGAAAGTATCTACTTCACGCAAATGAAGCAGCAGGAAGAACTGAAGTTTATAGTTAAACCCGACATGGGGAAATATTCAGACATGGAGAGCATCGTGGATAAAGCATTGGATTTTCTCAATAAAGAATACGATATGGTTTTCTGTGTAATGGATATGGATGAGATGGTAAAGAATAGAATCCTGATGGAGAAATACGAAAGACTAAAACAGGAGCATGGTAGTGATCAGCTAATTTTCATCGAAAATAACCCTTGTATGGAGTTTTGGTTTTTATTACATTTCACCTTTACAACAAAAACTTTTGGCAGTTATAAGCAATTGTCCACATCTCTGAAAAAGCAACTACCAGATTATGCCAAAACAAAAAAATTTCTTTACGGAAACAATATTTACAGTCAGTTGAAACCTTACCAAACTGATGCCAGAAACAACGCCGAAAAAATTCCTGTAGGAAACAAAAATGCATCCCGCTCCGATGTTTATAAAATATTGGATTATCTCGGAATCAAAAAAGAGTAGTCGAAGTATAACGCTGGCATGGTGAATAATTTTAAAACGGCAAAGTGCATTATTTTCACAGTTTTCTTATTTATACCTCAACCTACAAGTACAAAACCCGCAGCATCCTATGCGCCTATTTTGACCCGGAAATGTACCCCATTTGTACCTCGCAAGGTGTTTACAACAGGTAAAAAATTGAAATACAGTCATTAAAAATAGCGTATCGCTTTCCGTATCAGGAAAATGATCATCATTCCAAAATGTTTGAGAATGTCAGAAGTCGAATGTTATAAATCGAATTACCTGATTTGATCGTTCGGTTTTGCATTCACATTATGATGATGATCACCCTTCACGATCTTTTATGTTTTTGCCAATAAGTGATTGCAAAAAAACAGACAATGGTCATGTATAATGACGGTCACCATTCTACAACCGAAGTTTTGATGGTGGGTTCCACAATTTTTATAAAAGCCACTTCTTCCATATGATGACATGCATTGCATATGTCGGTCATGGATTTAAATTGCTCTTCAAAATCTTCCGGAATTCTTTTTTGAATGGTTTCCTCCATTGCCGGAAGTGCATTTTCCATAAAAATCCGGCCTGATTTTTCATGTTCAGGTCTTCTCATATAACCTTGCTCCATTGCTTCCCATATATGTTCGCGCTGGTACTCTGCGTATTCCCAGTTCTCTTCTTTTCCTGCCCAATAGAGTTCCTGATAACGATAATTCACTTCATTCATCGTACGACTGAACCCCTGAAACTGAAATTCGATATTTTCGAGCAGTTCTTCTTTGGTATTTCCCAACCATTCGGTTTCATAGGTGTCTTCTTGTTTTTGCTGACAAGCATTTGCAAAAATCAGAACAAGGATCATTGCTGTGGGTAGTAAAACTATTTTCTTCATGCTATACTTTTTAAAATGATTAAACTGAAATTTAACTTATTTAAATAAATTGGACGATCTGTTTCATTAATGAGTACAGTCTAAAAACTTGTTTTTAGACATTCGTGTAAATTTTGTTTTGTTTTATATTGCTGAATTTCAGGCAATTAAATTCGTGTAAATTCGTGTAAATTTGTGGACAAATACTTTTTTTACTGGACTCATTAATGACCTGAAATTTATGTTTCTTATTGCAAAAATTACCTTTCGTGCGTGTTGATGATTTTAAAAGTTTTACTTTGCGAAGACTATATTTTTCTGACGAGTTTTTAAATGCCAATAAAACAATGAAAGAAAATCCTGCTGAATTCCCTGTCCTGTTATTCAAAAATAATATTGAAAAGAAAAAATACAAATATCATCAATTCTTTTCATCTTCCCGATAAAAAGCGCTATTTATTTTTATATTGTCTGGTGAATTGCGATCCATTTAAGTTTTTTTTCAGGTAATTTATTTGTATTTTTGATAGGTATAAAACCCCCAATCATGAAGATCATCAACCCTTTGTACGATATTGCTTTTAAGTACCTGATGCAGGAGGAGCGCTATGCCAAAAAGGTGCTGGGAGTAATTCTGGAAACAGAAGTGGTCAGTGTTGCCTTGCAGCAGCAGGAATCGGTATACCAGGACGAAAAAAAGCAACTGAGGGTTTTTCGCCTCGATTTCAAGGCCACGGTACGCAACAGCAAAGGAGATATTTCCACGGTACTTATCGAACTGCAAAAGTCAAAATTTCCAACAGATATAGAGCGTTTCCGCAATTATTTGGGATTGAATTACATCACACCCCGAAAAGAGAAGAAAGAAAAAGAAACAGTAGGTGATGAACCTGTTGTTTCCGAACCCGGACCGGAATATGCAAGCATATACCCGATCATCACCATCTATATTTTGGGATATAAACTGCAGGATCTTCCCCATCTTGCAGTGAAAGTAAACCGCGATGTGATCGATTCGGTGAGCAAAAAGAAGATCAAAAGCCGTAGTTTCTTCGTAGAACATGTAACGCACCAATCGCATATCATCCAGATATCGCGTTTGCCTGAGAAGCGGCGAACCCGCTTGGAGAAGTTTCTGTCATTTTTCAATCAGGCATGGTGCAGCAACTATGAATATATTATTGACCTTCAGGAGATACCGGAAGGCTTTGAAGATATTGCAGGTTATTTGGGCGAACCCACCGAAGACGAGCAGTTTCGTCGCAACCTTGAGTTGGAGCGCCAGACCGAATATGCTTTTTATAAGCAGGAATCCAGGATGCAGGAACTGGAGAAACTCAGGAAAGAAGAAGAACAACTCAGGAAAGAGGAGGAGAAGCGCAGGAAAGAAGAGGTGAAGCGTAGGAGAAAAGAGGAGAATCTGAGAAAAGAAGAGGAGAATCTGAGAAAAGCCTCCGAAGAACAAGCAGAATTGTATCGCAAACAAAAAGAATCCGCTTATGCAAAACTGCGCGATTATGCCAAAATGTTGAAAGATTCGGGGATGGATACCCATGAAATTGCTGAAAAAACCGGATTGTCTCAAAAGGAAATCGAAACACTTTGAATTTTTCCAGGGACAAACAATTTCAAAGTTGACTTTCTTCATTTTCTAAACAACTGTTCATCTGGTTATAATTTGATTAAATAGGTCAGATGGAGCTCGCCAGCAATTTGACTGCATGTTTTACATTGCCACGAATTATAATCATGGTCGTGTGTGTCAAAAATTTTGTCATGGCTCGGTTCATCATCCTCCCTGAAAACAAAATGCACAGCCCTTTATCTTTAAAAGCCTGTGCATTTTGATCAATATTTACTGATCTTTAGAAAAGACCCGCTTTGCTCCTGTTATCTTCTTCTTGAGTTTTTGCTGTTTTTTTCAGTGTTGCCCGATTTGCTTTTGGGGGCGCTTCTTTGTACGGAATTACCTGAGCTTCTGCCGGTGCTTCTGCTGGAAGTGCCTACGCTGCCTGACGATGACCGCTTATTGTTCACCTTTGGTGTGGAACGTTCCTGGCGGGCAGGTTTTGAGTAACTGGGCGAAGATCTGCGCGGTGTACTCTGCGTGGCACGCGAATTTCTTTCCGGTGCAGAGCGGTTTACGCTTCTGTTGGGCGTTGTTTTGGTCTGACGCGAAGGGGCAGGTTTGCTCACAGCAGCGCCTCTGTTTTCTCTTCTTGTATCTACCTTCGGACTTTCTCTGCGGGCAGGTGTGCCAGCAGGTCTGCTGCTTCCTTGCTCTACGGCGTTTCCTCTGTTTTCATTGCTTCTGTTAACCGCAGGTCTTTGGTATTGACGTGTTTCGGTATTTCTTTGCGTGGCTCTTTTTGCTTCTGAGGGTTCAGATGAACGTTTCATGTCAGAATCAGATCTCACGCGTCTTTGATCGACCGCAGAAGGGGTTCTTTCCATCCTTCTTTCACTATTTATACCGGAAGAACGTCCGCTCACCGATTTTTCGTATTTGTCCGGATGTCTTTGGGCAAATAGTTGTTCTCCTTCGCTTTTTCTTTCAGGGCGGCTATAAGTTCTCTTATAATCTCCGTTTCGTACCATTGTGGCTACCCTCGGAGAAGCTTCACGCACACTGGTATGGTACACCGTGTGGTAATGATCACTGCGGAAGCGGCGTGCCGGACGGTAATGCACATAATAGTGCGTATGCAAGTGGTAGTGATACCCGTAGTAATAATGATAGTAGTAAGGATTCCAGGCATGCCAGTAAGAAGGATAATATCCGTAATACCATACTGAGCGCCATGGCCTGTATACCGGTCTTGACATAAATATGATCACCGGCCATGTTGCCACTTCATAATAAGTGGTATACACCACATTCGTGTTTTGAGTTTGACTTACATTTCCCTGGTATCCCGGATTGGGCCTTTCCGCATAAGCGGGTTCGATGATGTAATCCGGACCATACAAGGCCTCATCGCCGATCAGTTGAATCTGAACTGCGTTGTTACGCATTTTTTCAACAATAAAAACAGCCACATCCTGTTGCTCGTTTTTATTCAGGGCAACCCTGAGCACGATGTTGTGAATGTTTCCCTCAGAATAGTCGTAAACCATGATGTAGTCTACGTAGTTATCGCCGTTGAGGTCAAGGTTGTTGATCATCTCATCAGGATCATTGATCTTCCTTTCAAACTCTTCCAGGGTTTCTGATTCACGGAAGATGTCCATTACAGCGTATAAATTCAGGTTGTCGCCAGGTAGTCCGAGATATTCATCGGATTGGTTCTGCGCCACAACCATGGTTCCTGTTGTCATCAGGAATGCCAGAACGAAGTTGATGATTAGCTTTTTCATATCTGTTGGTTTTTAGGTGAGTTTTTTTGCGTGTAAAATTGCAAAAGGCGTGCCATTGTTTTTATCTATATAAATAATTGCGTTCAATGTAAAATTTTTTGCCTGCTTCCGGAACAAACCAGGAAATTTGTGAAGGAAAAACCAACAATCATGGAAGCAGCGATCATGCCTGCCCTTTGAAAACAACGCAGGGAAAACCCGTTGAATAACACGATTGCCGGACAAAAACATCATCATAAGACCTTTTAACACTTCCTTGCATGTGTAATTCAGGTATTTGCCTTAATTTTATGATGATATTTGCAGGGGGGAAAGTGCCTTAGAGAAATCAAAACCTACAGATATATAAATACTCATCAAAACATAAGACGATATGAGAAAGCTGGCAAGTATTCAAAAAATAAGATCACTCGAACCCATCGAAGGGGCAGATGCCATTGAAAAGGCCACGGTGCTGGGCTGGCAGCTGGTCGTGAAAAAAGGCGAATTCAAACCCGGTGATCTGGCGGTGTATTGTGAGATCGATAGTCTGATGCCCGAACGTCCTGAATTTGAATTTCTCAAACCAAGAAAAATGAGGATCCGCACTGTAAGACTTCGCGGACAGGTCTCGCAGGGCATTTGTTTTCCTTTGTCTGTTTTGCCTTCTGACTTTCCTGTTGAAGAAGGAGCAGATTGCACCGAGGTGTTGGGGGTTACCAAATACGAACCACCGGTGCCTGCCAGTTTGAGCGGAATCGCCAAAGGGAAATTTCCCGGATTTATACCCAAAACCGACGAAACCAGGGTGCAAAACATGCAAAAAGCCCTTGATAAATACCAGGGAACACCCTGCTATGTTACCGAAAAACTCGATGGCAGCTCCGCCACCTACTACCTGAATAAAGGCAGCTTTGGTGTTTGCAGCCGCAACCTCGATCTGCTGGAGGATGATCAAAACACTTTCTGGAAAATGGCCCGGCAACTGGAAATTGAAAAAAAACTGTTGGCAACCGGGCGAAACATTGCCCTTCAGGGAGAACTGATAGGGGAAAGTATTCAGAGCAACAAGTTGAAGATCAGAGGGCAGGATGTAAGGTTCTTTAGTGCATGGGATATTGACGATCGCAGATTTTTTGATTTTGAAGAGTTAAAAGACCTGCTCAGAAAGCTTGATCTTGTGATGGTTCCCGTGGTCAACGACCATTACATTCTCGAAAATGATATCGACGCCATCGTTCAAATGTCGGTGATCAAAAGCACCGTGAACCCCAAAACCTGGGCCGAAGGAATTGTGATACGACCGCTGCATGAAATTTCGGATGTTTTTCTGCTCAACGAAAATCTGACCGACGGACGTCTGAGTTTTAAAGCCGTAAATCCGGAGTTTTTGCTCAAACATGGTGAGTAAAGTGTTTTATGGGTTTTCAACCGACGCCTCCCCGGTCTTCCCAACCCCGCTCGCCCGTCGTCCGACGACTTCCCGTTCGTCGGACGAATAGAAAACGTACTGCTCCCATCATCCGGGCGTTATCAAACAACCTTCTATCCGCCCCCGCTGGGGGCGGTGACCGGGATTGTGAACATTTTTCTATCGCTATGTGCCCCCGCTGGGGGCAGTGGTGGGGCAATGGATGGGTCTTTGTTTCAAGCGGAATTGCAAATTCCGCTTAGCCGGGTAATTCCGCTATGGAAGTGGCTTTTGGCAAATGGCTAAACTGTTACACAAACTGACATGAATGGTTTCTTTTTTTCTGAGGCCTGGAATGGACACAAATTCACACAAATAAATTCTAATCATAATTCGTGTAAAATTGGTAAATTCGCAGATAAAATAAATTCGCGCAATTCGCATAATTGGCTTCGCCGGGCTTACGGTTCGTGGACCAAAAAACAATTCGTAAACCCCCCAAAAAACAATTCATGAATTACAATCTCAAAATGCACACAATTAAATTAAAAATAAATGATAGTATTTACGACAAGCTTTTATTCTTCTTGAATAAGTTTGATAAAAATGAGATTGAAATAATCACTGATGATAATGACTTCAATGAAAATAAAAAATACCTCAAAGATGAATGGGATCAAATCAATAGAGGAAAATCAACTTTCGTTGGTATGGAAGATTTAGATACCCGGTTGGAAAAAGTTATCGGTGAATATGAAAAACCTGAAAACAGGGATCAAAAGAAAAATGCAGATTAATATTTGCAATTTTATGAGCTCAAATTCACCAAATTTATTGAGAAATGGCAAAAAAGATTGTTTTTAGTGATGGTTTTGTTTCCAGATTAGAAAGACAAATCAGATATATCGCCAGAAATAATCCGCAAAATGCCAGAAAATTCAAAAACAGCATATTGACAAGGATAAAAGAAATTGCTCAAAACCCCTATGCTTGTCGAAAGTCAATTTATTTTGATAATAGAGAGATTAGAGATTTAATTTACAAAGGTTATACGATTGTTTATGTGATTACTGATAAAAGTATCGATGTGTTTGGTTTTTTGAAACAACAAAAAGAGCCTTAGCCTCGCCCGTCGTCCGACGACTTCCCGCTCGTCGGACGAATAGAAAAGGTTGAGGATGAGGTTGAGGTAAAGATCGTCAAGCGGA
>CAYMLS010000244.1:0-8200 GCA_964390665.1 uncultured Bacteroidales bacterium
TAGCCAAAAAAGAATATGAACCTCGTCTTGAAACTGCTCACCAACAAGCACAGGAAGAACGCCGACAGAAAGAGGAAGAGCGCAAGCAGAAAGAAGAAGAACGCAAACAGAAAGAGGAAGCACAACAAAAAATCATTGATTTGGCAAGAATGCTTAAAAGTCTGAATGTACCCATCGGGGAAATTGCCGAAAGGACAGGCTTATCTGAACATGAAATTGGGGAATTATAGATAAAAAATTGTATTAGCATGTGAATATTTCTTTGTTTCAGCAAGGAAAATGGATGAACAAAACAAAGAAACGGGTTTCATCTCTTCGATAAAACGAGACGAAAACCTTGCCTTTGACGATTTCTTATCAAAAACACAAAAAGTAGGAGTTTTCTTGCTGGCACTAATTAAAACAGGAGTAAAATAATTCCGATTTTAAGATGTGTTTTCAATCGGATGTTCAGAAACGAACAGTGTATGAATCAGATCGTACACCTGTGTGGACACTGGGTTAGAATAACCTCCAATAGCATTTTGTAAACAATTGACTGTATGAACAGTATAATTTTTGGCACACAATTAGTTTATGTGTTGGCAAATACTCATTAGAAAAACAAAAAAATATAAACATAAAAAACTCAACACTATGAAAACTTTATCTATTACAATTATAGCGATCATTTTTAGTTTGGCAACCACAGCAAAAGCAAATACAAACAGTTTTGAAATGCAAACTGTAAACGGAGAATCCATCGAAGTAGTATCAAAACTTGAAGCATTGGTTGAAGACCAAATGGAGTTTCATTACAATATCCCCGACGGACACATCATGCAAACAGTGAAAAACCTGATGATCGAAGAGCAACCGCTTAACTGCGAACTAGCAAGCCTGAACACCAGGAAGATATTCAATGCAGAGAACTCAGAATCATTTGTTTTGACCGAATCAACGCTTGAAAACTTCATCAGACCAGAAAAAGAGATAGATGAAGAGTCTTTTGCAGGATCATTCTCACAAACCGTAAAATAAGAAAGTGCATACACCCCTCACATTCAGTCATTGGCAACCACAACAGATATTATATGATCCCAAATTCCTTCTTTACCCTGTGTTCTGTTATATCATCTCAATTATTCTTTTCATATTACTCTCTTCAGTCCTTACATGGGCATCCATCTCATTTAATAAACGGATATTCTGTTTTTTAAAAACCGTACGGGAAAGGAATCTGAATCTCATGTAGGTAACATGTTTAAATATTGAATATGAACCATGGTCTTCAATGCTCATCCCGATCTTTTCTGTGATGATTGATAAAGGGAAAGAGAGTTTCATGGTAATTTTCGCCCCTGGAATACATTCTGAAATTTTTCCTTTGTATTTTACCTTTTCACCCAACATATTCTGTTCGGCATAAAAGGTTGAACCTTGTTCAAAAGGGGATCCTTTTGTCCATTGAAACAAAATATGGTCATCTGGATGCCAGGCTTTATAGTTTGTTTCGATATTCACAAGAAATTCCCATATTTTTTCCGGCGATGCGTTTATATTCACCTCATGCGGAAGCGTCATGCGCTTTTGAATTTTTCCAAATTTTTCCATTTTGCTTACCTGTTCCTGGATATTGCTGATGGCGATGCACCTTCGAATGGCATCGTTTGTATAAATTCATCAAATCATATCCGAAATAAATGTGATGTTAAATTTACACTTTTGTATGGATGTCTTTATAAAAAAATGATTATTTTTCACCCGATAAGATTCTGTCTCTAAAATCAATTATCTGAACCATAATGATGAGATTCAAGGTTTTCTCAGTTTTGAAAATCAAGGAGTATACCTTGGTATATGAATGTTTTTAGGTATTGGCATCCGGAGAAGATTCGGAGATTTATCCTCACTGCTACTCTATGGTCTCTCTTCGTTACTAATGACAAGACTTTTATCGGCTTTTCTCCTGTGATATTTTTTTGTAAATTTAGTACAATAGAAACTATAAATATCATCATATGAAAAAAATATACATTGTATTTTTGGTTGTTACCTTTCTTGCCCTGGCATGTGAAGAAGAAGGCAATGATATAAATCCTCAGATTGACAGCGTTGCCGGTGAATTACCTCTTTTAAACGGCGGTAATAAAATAGGAATCATTCAGGGATTTAATCCTTCAAACCCACCTGCAACGGCAGACTCCATGGCGGCACGCTGGCAGGAGGCAATCAATGCCGGAATGTCGGTAGGACGTTTACAAATTGACTGGCCTGAATTGGAACCCTCACCCAATAACTATGACAAGGTGGGATTTGAACAAAGGCTGATGGAAATGAATACTCAGGGTCTGCAGATATTCCTGTTGATTTCAGCTTACGACAGTGATGGTCCGGTAATACCTGATGACCTGGAAGGTAAGGATTTTGATGACCCTGAATTTATCCAGCGTTTCAATAACCTAATGGACTGGGTGATTCCATTGTTGGTGGAGTATGATGGCTATCTTATCTCCATCAGCAACGAACCAGATAATTCTTTTGGAGAGGTACCTGATCTGCATAAACAAATTCTCACCTTTTTGCAGAAAGTAAAAGAACATGTTCACCAAATTGATGAAAATATGGCGGTAACCGTTACCTTTTCTGAAGGTAGCTTAGATGACAACAAACCAGGTATCTATGAAATTCTTGCTGCATGCGATGTAACCTGCTGGAATTTCTATGGTGCAAACTCTTTGTATACCCTCCCCTACTATTATGCTGCTCAAACAGAAAATGAAATCAAATCTGATATACAGAGAATGCTTGATGTATCAGGAGAAAAAAACATTGTAATTCAGGAGTTGGGAATGTATTCGGGCAATACAACCCTGAACAGTTCAGAGGAGATACAGCGGATTTTTTTTGAGGTATTCTTTGGAGAAATGGAAAAACATGACAGAATTAAAGCAGCGTACAATTTCCAGTTGGTTGACTGGTCGCCGGAGGTAACAGAAATATTTGCTGAAATGCTTGAAGAAGAGGGACTACCACAAGATTTTATTGATCAGTTTTCCGAATCATTAGAGACCATCGGATTGATAAACTATCATAACGGTACAAGAAAGAAAGCATGGGATGAATTTGTATTTTGGATGGAAGAATTGAATGAATAATCAAAAGTTGTTATTTTTTTAAACCCGGATCGTACAGATCAACGCAGATGAACACAAAAAAAACCTGATGATCAGGGTTTTAGAAAGGAAATCCATGCTATCCGGGAGTCATGTACTTTATGAATGATGAGTCCAGTAAAAAAAGTATTTGTCCAAAAATTTCCACAAACTTCCACAAATTTAATTGATTGAAAATCAGCAATATAAAATAAAAATAAAATTTACACGAATGTCTAAAAACAAGTTTTTAGACTGTACTCAATGATGCTCTTGTTCGTTTATGTTGAATCATGTGCAGTTGATCCCAACTGATCATCTTATATTTGCAAAAACCTTTTTATTCCTTAAAAGAGTAGAATATGCACAAATACGCAGAAAAGTACGAAGAAATGAAAGTTACCCGGGTAGCAGAAGGTATCACGCGGCGACTGATAAAAACAGATCACCTTATGATGGCAAACATTGAGTTTACCGATGGACCCACCTCCGAACCTGATCCATTTCATGCCCACCCGCACGAACAGGTCTCTTATGTGGCTGAGGGCGAAATTTACCTGTTTGTGGAGGGGGAGGAAAAAATCCACCTCAAAGCAGGCGACAAATTCGCCATACCCGGTAATATACCTCATACAATTCAAAGGTTGACAAAGGTTGTTCGGCTAATCGACTGTTTTACACCACTAAGGGAAGATTTTTTGTAAAAGAGAATGCATCATAAACAAAAACCCTGACATCCCGCCATGCAAAAATAAGGAAGAACAGGCATGGATGGCAAAACAGCATTTGTAACACTTTCTGAATAAGCAACTCTATATTTCAACATGAACTTTTTTATCGCCAATGTTCACAAAACAAGAATATTTTCACTGATGAACCTGAAAAGAATATTTGTAAACAAGGGATTGACAAATTGCAAATCACTTATCCTGTCAGTGATGATTGTAGTGTCCCTTTTTGCCTGCAACAGGCAAGACCAATTATCCATCCATGCCGACTTTCCGGGCGGAAACATCAAAATTGACAGCATTGTGGAGAATACGGTCTATTTACAACCTGATCAAAAAGGTACAGATACAACAAAAGGTAACTGGTTTTACTGGTATTTTGAAATAAACGGTTCTCAGGGACGTGAAATGGAGTTTGTTTTTAACCAGCAACACTCCATTACACGAAAAGGACCAGCGTATAGCAAGGATAACGGCAAAACATGGCAGTTTCTTCATTCCGATACTCTTGTGGATCAGGATCGTTTTTCGTTTTCGTTTGCTAAAAATGATCGTAGTGTAAGATTTTGCCTTACCATACCCTATGTGGATGAAGACCTGCGTAATTTTGAAAACAAATTGTACGAAAATTTTGATACATTTTATCAGAAAAAACCACTCACCGTTACAAAGGGCGGCCGAAAGGCAAATTATTTTGTGATCAAAGATCCGGAGGAAAAGGAAATCAAAACCACTGTATTTGTAACGGCAAGGCATCACGCATGCGAAACAACAGCAAATTTTGTATGGGAAGGGATGGTGGAATCTTTTGCGGAAAAAATCCAACAAAATCATCCCGGAGTAAAAAACATGCAAATGATCGCCATCCCTTTTGTCGATTTTGATGGTGTGCAA
The DNA here is from genome assembly GCA_964390665.1 of uncultured Bacteroidales bacterium. Lineage (GTDB taxonomy): Bacteria > Bacteroidota > Bacteroidia > Bacteroidales > UBA7960 > SKVR01. The sequence goes on from CAYMLS010000244.1 coordinate 4,757, forward strand.
GCAGGTGAGCAGGGCAAAAACAGGTTTCCACACGATCATAACAGAGATTATATCAGGTTTCTGTATCCTGAAACAAAAGCACTGACAGAAATTCTGGAAAATCAGGCAGCACAATCGAAGGTGATTGCCACAGACCTTCATTCTCCATGGATCAAATACAATCAAAATGAATGGTTATTTTTCATCGGACAGGAAAAGAAAATCTTCAACAAAAAAATATCGGAAGTGGTTCAAAACCTTGCTGATGGGCACAAAGGCGAGTTGCCTTTTGATGAGGATAAAGGGATTTTTCCTTTCGCCAGGGAATGGAACAGTCGTACCCTGGAACAAAGCTACCAAACAGAAAAGATGAGTTTTGCGCAATGGTGCTCACTGCAACCCAATATGCTGATGGCAACCACACTCGAAATACCATACGCACACGTGATGGGCACAACAGTTACAAAAAAGAATCTTCGCGAATTTGGCAGATCCTTCTTGAACAGTTTGGTTGATTGATTTGAATATTTGTATTTGCCCGCAGATCAAATGCACAAGCACAAAGAAAAGATAATGATAGGAAAACACATAGAAACCACAGACCAAAATCCAGATGCAATAACCCTTCAGTGAACAAACGCCCCCTGGAAGTTCCTGCAAAAATGACTATATTTGACATCAGGAAAGGGAAGTTGAAGTTTCCCGGAAGATGAAAGGAGTGAAAAATTTGGCTGCACAATCCAATAACTCATCCATCAATCTCTCTGTTTTTGAACCCTTAAAAACCACATCTATGCAAATATTTACGCAAAAAGAACTCAAAAAACCGGGATGGATCCAAAAACTGTTTAACAAAACCCCACAGGAAAATGCCCTGATACAGGTCAATAACCTGCTGGCAGAGGCAGAAAACAACATACAGCAAATATCTGTCGACAACATCGTGGATATCGGAAACCTTTACGGGGTTGATCTTAAAAAAAAGTTTAAGGAAGAACGGCAATCACTCTTCAGGAAATACCTGCTGCATTGCCTGAAAGATAACCATCTTGCCCCTTCAGAGATCAAAGATCTCAGACATTTGAAGAATATTTTACTTCTTACTGAAAAAGAAGTTGGTCAGTTGATGGACGACGAAACCCGGATTGCATACGAAGAACAAGTAAAAGATGCCATGCGGGATGGTAAACTTACCGATAAAGAAAAAAGTAAACTCGAAAAACTAAAAAAAGACCTGTTGATCTCAGAATCAGTATCAAAAGAAATTTATAGCCGCAACGCAAAAGAAGTTTTCCATTACCTTTTGGATGGAATGATCGCCGATGAAAGACTTTCGCCTGAGGAGGAAAATCAGATCAATGAAATTGCCCAAAGCCTCGGACTGGAAATTGAAATGACCGATCAAACCCAAAAAACACTTGCCAGATACAAACTATACTGGCAAATTGAAAATGGCGATCTTCCGGTTATAGAACCCGATATCAAAATTCAAAAATCTGAAAACTTATATTTTACTACCCATGTTGACTGGCTGGAACAAAGAAAAGTGACCAAAAGATACAACTATGCCGGTCCTACTGCGCGCATCAAAATAGCCAAAGGCATTTATTACCGGATGGGAAGTATTGGAATACAACCCGTTTCGGAAGACGTTTGGCAAACCATTGACACCGGACAGATATACCTGACCAACAAACGCCTCATATTTATGGGTAGCAAAGGAAACAAAACCATCAGGCTAAACAGGATTTTGAGCATCGAACCTTTTCAAAACGGCATTGATATACAAAAAGATACCGGAAGAAGTCCCTTTTTACAGTTTTCTGATCATACCGATATTTTTGCCCTGATCATGGTAAGGCTACTTGATGAAGTTTAAGAAAGAAAATTTACTGACGGTAACTCTTTCATAACGAACCTTTATCCATTATTTGCAGATATGCAAAGGTTTTTTATTATTTTTGTGCAAAAAAACGGTCACCTTCAAAAAGTTGACTTTTGTTGCATTCATTATTCATTATTCATTCAAAAAAAACAACGTAAACATGAACAAAATTTTATGGATTGCTCTGGCACTGGTAAGTATCAACGTTACCTATGCCCAAAATAACTGGCAATATCTTTTCAACGGCAAAAACCTCGACGGATGGGAAAAACTCAACGGTACTGCGGAATTTACTATCGAAGGGGATAGTATCATTACCGGAACATCAAAGTTGAATACCCCCAACACTTTTCTAGCCACAGAAAAACTATATTCAGATTTTATTCTGGAATATGAAGTAAAAGTAGACAACGAACTGAATTCAGGGGTACAGATCAGAAGCAACAGTTTTGATTCGTATCGTTCCGGGCGCGTACACGGCTATCAGGTTGAACTTGATCCCAGCCCAAGAGCCTACAGTGGTGGCATTTTCGATGAAGCACGCAGAGGATGGATGTACCCCCTGGCAGACAACGAAGCAGGCAGACAGGCTTTTATCAATGGCGGATGGAACCACTTCCGGGTTGAAGTGATCGGAAACTCCATCAGAACATGGTTAAACGGGCAAATGTGCAGCAACCTTACCGACGACATGACCAGTGAAGGATTTATTGCCCTGCAGGTGCACAGTATTGGCAGAGAAGAGCAGGTGGGCAAACAGGTTAGCTGGAAAAACATAAGGATCATGACCACCGACCTGGAAGAAAACCAATGGCCTGTTGATCCAAACGTTAGAGAAATCAGTTACCTGGTAAACGAACTCTCTGAAAACGAGATCAGAAAGGGTTGGAGATTACTCTGGGACGGACAAACCACCAATGGATGGATCGGTGCCAAACTCGATCACTTCCCCGAAGAAGGTTGGGAGATCAACGATGGTATCTTAACCGTTTTGGCAACCGACGGTGGTGAATCTACCGGACCCGGAGACATCATTACCGAAGACCTGTTTTCTGACTTTGAACTGGAACTGGAATTTAAATTTACAGAAGGTGCCAACAGTGGTATCAAATATTTTGTGGATGCTGAACTCAACAAAGGTCCAGGATCGGCCATCGGCTGCGAATTCCAGATACTCGACGACCAAAGACACCCCGATGCCAAAAATGGCGTGAACGGAAACCGAACCCTTTCCTCCTTATACGACCTGATGACGGGTGAAATTCTTACCGCAGGAAACAGGGTAAACAAAAGTCCCGATACCTGGCACAAAGCACGAATCGTATCGAAAAACGGCAAAGTAGAACACTGGCTCAACAACGAAAAAATGGTGGAATACGACCGTTTTTCTCAAATGTTCAGAGCATTGGTTGCCTATAGCAAATATGCCAAATGGGAAGATTTTGGTCAATGGCAACAAGGACATATCCTGCTGCAGGACCATGGCGACACAGTGCATTACAGAAGTATTAAAGTAAGAGAATTCTAAATAGTGCTTGCAAGAAAACGCCAATTGCTGCGTTGGGCTCGCCTTCAAAACA
>CAYMLS010000245.1:0-8120 GCA_964390665.1 uncultured Bacteroidales bacterium
GATCCCCTGAAAAGGCAGGTACATCAAAGCGATGGGATTTTTCTTGCAGGCAATTTCCTGGTAAAACTTTCTGAATTGCTGTATTTGTGGTTCAGGGAATTGCTGTATTTGACTTTAAATCATCCCATCAGAGTACAATGGATAAGGCAGGAATGTTGGCAATGAAAACTCTAATCATATGTGTGAAAATTTCATTATGTAATAAATTGATAATCAAAATAAAAAATCAGAATGATGAGTTGATAATGAAGTACTTTTACACAGTTTTCATCCCTAAGAGTTGAAGGTGTACCTGATAATTTCGTATAACCTTTATAATGCCTTACCTTTAAATGTTATTTTGTTTTTTTTACAACTAAGAAATTGACTGTTTATGAAAAATATTTTCTTCACGCTGATCGCTTCAGTAATTTTTATCAGTTTGAATTCCTGCGGCGATGCAGAAAGATCTGCGTCTGGATTAGAATGGAAAAGTTACAGTGGTGATCCTGAAATCGAGAGAAAGGTGGATTCTGTGCTTGATCTGATGACCCTTGATGAAAAAATCGGGCAGATGAATCAGTACTCCGGGGATTTTGCGGTAACAGGAGAGGTTGCCGATACCAAAGCCGGTGAGTACCTGAAGCAGGGCATGATCGGAAGCACTTTCAATGTTTATGGTGCCGACCTGATAAGGACAAAGCAGGAACAGAACCTGCAATATTCGAGGTTGAAAATACCCATTCTTTTTGCGGCAGATGTCATCCATGGTTTGGAAACCATTTTTCCTATCCCCCTGGCAGAAGCGTGCTCTTGGGATCTGGACCTGATGCAACGTACTGCTCGCATTGCCGCTGAAGAAGCAACCGCTTCCGGAATTGCATGGAATTTTGCTCCCATGATCGATATCTCTACCGACCCTCGCTGGGGGCGTGTGATGGAAACCTCGGGAGAGGATGTTTTTTTGATGACTCAGGTAGCAAGGGCCCGGGTGAAAGGCTTTCAGCATATCAATAATTACAAAGATCTCTCTAAAAACAATACCATGATGGCATGCGCCAAACATTTTGTGGGTTATGGCGCAGGACAGGGTGGACGGGATTACCACACGGTGGATATTTCAGAAAGAACCCTGTTTGAAACACATTTACCGCCTTTCCATGCTGCGGTGGAGGAGGGGGTTGCCTCTGTGATGACCGCTTTCAATGAGGTGAATGGTGTTCCTGCTACCGGAAATAAATATATCTTTCAGGATATTTTGCGCGATGGATGGGATTTCAATGGTATGGTGCTGACAGACTATACGGCCATCATGGAAATGGTACCCCATGGATTTGCCAGAGACCTGAAACATGCTTCGCAGTTGGCCCTGGAGGCAGGCGTGGATATGGACATGATCAGTGAGGGGTATGTTACCTATCTGAAAGAATTGGTTGAGGAAGGCAAAGTAAATGAGCAACAGATAGATGTTGCCGTTTCCCGCATCCTGGAGATGAAGTTTTTGCTGGGACTGTTTGACGATCCCTTCAGATATAATGATGCTGAGCGTGAAAAAGAAGTGGTTTTCAGCGATGAGCATCTTCAGGTGGCCAGAGAATCCGCCCAGCGTTCTGTTGTGTTGTTAAAAAACGAAAACAATATTTTGCCATTGGAAAAAGATGTGGCAAAGCGTGTGGCACTGATAGGTCCCTTTTTCAACGAACGGGAAAGTTTAAATGGTGAATGGGCCATCAAAGGCGATCGCAATAAATCTGTCACCCTCATGGAAGGGATGCAGGAAAAATATGCCAACTCTTCTGTTGCGTTTACCTATGCCAAAGGAACGGATCTGCCTGTTATAGATCGTTCCACTCAGCGTGTGTCAACCCTCAATGTGCCCGACAGAAGTGGTTTTGCAGAAGCCCTCAGGGCAGCGCAAAACAGCGATGTTGTGTTGGTTGCCATGGGCGAGAAATACCACTGGTCGGGTGAAGCGGCCAGTCGCACGGATATTACCCTTCCGGGAAATCAGCGCGAATTGCTGAAAGAATTGAAAAAGACCGGCAAACCCATTGTTCTTGTCTTGTTTAATGGTCGGCCACTGGATCTTTCATGGGAAGATGAAAATCTGGATGCCATTGTGGAAGCATGGTATCCCGGTACCATGGCAGGACATGCTGTTGCTGATGTTATTGCAGGGGATTACAACCCCTCTGCAAAACTTGTCATGTCTTTTCCCCGAAATGTAGGACAAATACCTGTTTTTTACAATCAGAAAAATACCGGACGGCCTTTTGATGAGGACAATCCAACGGATTACAAGTCATTTTATATCGATACTCCAAATTCTCCCCTTTATCCTTTTGGTTTTGGATTGAGCTATACTTCTTTTGAATACTCCAATGCGATGATCAGCGCACCCGAATTCCAAAGGGGAGGTATAATCACTGTTTCTGTGGATGTGACCAACACCGGGAATATGGACGGTGAAGAGGTGGTGCAAATGTATATCCATGATAAAGTGGGTTCTGTAACCCGGCCTGTGAAAGAACTGAAAGGTTTTCAAAAGATCCATCTCGAAAAAGGAGAAACCAAAACAGTTGATTTTGTTATTGATGAGGAAACGGTGAAAATGTATGACATTGATATGGAATGGGTGGCCGAAGCAGGAGAATTTGATGTTTGGCTGGCGTCCAGCTCTGACGATGAATCCAATCACCTTGAGTTTGCCCTGGTAGAATAAAGTCAAAAAATCATGAAATTATTTCACACCCTCTTTCTTTTTGCGGGATTGCTATCTTTTATGAATGCAATGGGGCAGGAATTCATTCCTCAGTCTTATCTGTGCTTGATAAAGAAAGCATCAAATGCAAGGCGGCGATGGATAAAAAACAGGAGTTTGCCTTCGTAATCGACTGTTCTGAAGGTGATTCCAACGCAGCAATTGGCGTTTTTCTGCAAGCACTAATTAGTGTGGTCATTCTATTTGCGGCCCCAGCAGGGTAACCATTCTCAATTGCCTTCATAGTCATGAGAATCGGTATATGCGAAAAAGTGGAAGGGGTTTGACGGAACGCAACAAACCCCTTCCAAAATTTTCCAATAGCATGGTTTTCAGCATTGACCGGAAGATGGATCTGGTGTATTGGAGCCCACATTCCTCAAAGCGTCGGTCAGGAAGGGAACAAACCCTCTACCGGTGGTTCGGCCAATCCTGGTTGCAGATCGATTTGAGTGGTGGGGATCGGATAAAATTCGTGCTCGCCTTTGATGAAATTGGGTCCCAGTTCTTCGGTTCTGTCAAGTCTGATCAGGTCAAAAAATCTGTCGGCAGCCCATTCAAATGCCAGCTCGGCAGCCCGTTCGTCCATGATATCGTCAATGGTTGCACCCGAAATGGGGGGCATCTCCGCCCTTTCGCGAACTTCGTTAATATAGGCATCACCGGCGCCTGGTCCGTTTACATGAATCAGTGCCTCGGCATAGAGCAAGAGTGCTTCTGCATAGCGGAATATCCTTACGTTGTTGTATCCTCCATAACGGTATCTTCCGGTGGTTTGCTGATTGTAGGGCAAATAATTTTTAAACCAGTATGCCTCCGCAGCCCCGCGCCCTTCACTGTTATATCTGTCGAGCAGTTGCTGCAAGTCTCCGGGGATGGCGCCTATGGAATCTCCGTCGGGTGTGGCGGTATTAGGGTAAATGATGCTTGTTTCCAATCGTATTCCTTCGTTTCTCTCCTCCATCAGGTCAATGAATTTTTGAGCAGGCATTGAAAAACCCCATCCACTGTTGAAAGAGCCTCCATCAAAACGGGTTCCACCATCCTGTTTAATGCCATGCGCAACGTAGTATTGATCAATAAAAGTGGCATCACCTGCAGAAGATCCAAAATCTGTATGGTTCAGTTCAAAGATATTTTCAACCGAAAACTCACCTTCTTTTTTGAAAAGTGTGTAATAATCGGGGTAAAGCGAAAAGACTCCACTGTCTATAATTTCTTTTGATGCCGTTAGCATCAGCTGGTGATCCTGCATATCGGCTGCTACCTTTGCCAGCAACATATAAGCGGCCCAGCGGGTTACCCCCCCCTTTCGTTCCAGCTGTGCCGGATGCTGGGTGGGAAGGTGTTCTACAATATTCTGAAGTTCGCGAACCACGTATCCCAGCGCTTCCATACGCGGAGATCTGCGCAGGGCAGCGGCAACAATATCGCGATCGTAGTAGGGTACATCGCCATAGATGCGTGCCATTCTCCAATAAGCCAGGGCACGGAAAAATCTTACTTCTGCTTTGTATTGTTGCACAAGATCCTGGTCACTGGCATGTTCTGCAAACATATCCAACTCTTCCAGGGCTGCATCAGCATCTCTGATCATTCCAAAATGGGATACCCAGAGATTGTTAACAAACCATGCGTTGCGCATAGATTCGTATTGGAAATCCTGAATGTCTTCCATTACGGGTTGATCATTGGCGTGGGCACCTTTAAAAATAAAATCACTTCTGAAATTCATCATGCACTGGTTGGCCCAGTGATGGAGGCGGTTTGCGTTGGCACTGGCATACATCCCCGAAACAGGTTCGTACATACGGCTTTCATCTGTATAGTCAACCTCTTCCAGTGGTATTTGCCCTTCGATATCTTTGTCGAGAAAGTCCTCGCAACTGCTTAAAAAGAACGATATGGTTAAAAGTGTAAATAACCAGACATTTATATTTTTCATATTTGTTTGTTTTTTAATTTACAAAATCTTTTTTGCCTCCGGTAATTTCACATTTGAAGATACCTGAGGATTTATAAAAACGGGTATGGAAATAAAATTCATCCATCATTAATAAGTAACGTTTAATCCAACAATAAAGCTGGTAGGTATCGGATATACTCCACCTGCCTGTCCCTGACCGGTCACTTCTGGTGTAAAACCGTTGAATTTAAAAAATGTAAACGGATTTTGTGCCGCAAATCTTATTCTGATTTTAGAACCTCTCTGGCTTCCGGGTAAAGGATCGTTAAAGGTATAACCAAGGGTTATGTTCTGAATGCGGAAAAATGATCCGTCTTCCACCAGGAATGAATTGAGCGGTGAGAGGTTCCATGAGTTTACCAAACCTCTTGATGAGGGATAACTGTTGGAACTGCCCTGACCAACCCACCGGTTTTCATAAAGATCGGTATCGAAATTAAAATCGGCGTGCCAGGCACGGTTACCTCTTAAAGTATTGATCAGTTCATTACCCGAAACACCATAAACCGAAACAAAAAGATCGAAATTGCGATAATCAAGGCTGATTTGACCTCCATAGGTGAAATCAGGTATGTTTGCACCCAGATATTGCCTGTCGTCTTCGTTGATAATACCATTGCCGTCAACATCTTCATATTTCAGAAAACCTGGTTCAACCTGGCCATGTATTCCGGTATCGATATGTTCTTCAATTTCCTGTTCGGTCTGATAAACACCAATTACGTTATAACCATAATAAGAATACAACGGATGTCCCACTTCGGATCTCAGTCTGAATTCAGCCGAACCGCCGTCTATATAAGGTTCTCCGGCAAGATCAAGAACTTCGTTGTGCAGGGTTCCCAGGTTTGCTTTTACAGAATATCCCAAATCACCCATTTTATCGTCCCAGCTAAGAGAAAACTCCATACCGGTATTGAGGAACTCGGCGGCATTTCTGAGCATTCCTCCTGCACCCATAAGATTGCGGGTGAAAATAGCACCGTTGCGGGTCACCCTTCTGAAATAATCTATTTCGGCATACAAACGTTCATCCAGCAACCCTAATTCAAGACCTGCGTTGGTTTCTTCGGTAACTTCCCATTCCAGCTCATTGAAGTAAACGCTTGAAATATATCCCGGAACGATCATGTCATTTCCGAAAATATAAGAGTTGTCAAAACCGGTAAAGATCTCTCTAGTGCCCGATTCTCTGGGAACATTATTGTTTCCCAACTGCCCCCAGCTTGCTCTTAATTTCATGAACTGGAAAAGATTTTGATCCTGCATGAAGGATTCCTCACTGATAACCCATCCCAATCCTACAGAGGGGAAATAACCCCAGGTTTGAGAATATTTATCGGTACCATCGCCTCTGAAAGTAGCATTGATAAGGTATTTGTAGTTGTAATTATACATCAACCTTCCAAAAAATGAAACTCCTCTCTCGGCAAAACCACCATCGAAAACATCAAAATTTACAGGATCAGGGTCGGTGGCATTAAAAAAGTAAAAGTATTCGGGAGGTCCATTGGGGACATTTTGTGCACTACCTCCTGCGTTTTGGGCATCCACACGTCGTGTTGAGAAACCTCCCATCATTGTGAAATTATGATCGGATATGTTCTCTTTAAAGGTAAGGGTATGGTCGAGATGAATACTGCTGTACTGATTGTACCTTTTGGTAAGGCTGGAGTTTTCATTTTTCAGCTTTTCATCCACAAAATAAACCGGAGAATAAACCCGGCTGTTTCCGTTTCGCAGTTCATGACTGAACTGTGTTCTGAAAACCAAACGGTCGTCTCCCAATAAGCGGATGTTGGTATGAGCATTGTACATCAGGTTGGTTCCCTTGCTGAAATTGTGATTGCCTGTAGTATAATGCAGCTGGGCTGCCGGGTTATTGACGGGACCTACCTGGTATCCTGCCTGAATGACACCTGCATAATCACCATTATCTTCTCTAACAGGAATAATGGGCACAGCACTGTACATACCTCCCCATACAGAACCTTCATCGCGCGACATATTATGACTAACAACGATATTGGTTCCAATATCAAGAAATTTATAAGGGTTGAAATTTACGGAGGCTTTCAGGTTCACTCTCTCAAACTGATTGTCTGATTCAAGCAATCCCTCCTCGCTCAGGTAGCTCCCGCCCAGGTGATAACTGGTGTTTTCATTGCCTCCCCGCAAAGAGAGTGAATGATTCATAACCATGCCTGTGCCCAGTAATTCGTCATACCAATCTGTATCTGTGGAAGGAATCGTGTATTCTGTGCCATTGTGGGTAAAAGATCTTCCTCCCCATATGTTTACCGAAGGTTCAAGACGAGGGTAGGCACCCTGCTCAATAAGTATGGTGGAATATTGCTCTGTGTTGCTCATCTCCATGAGGTTGCTTGCAGAATTATACCCTGTGTATCCATCGTACTCAATGAGCAACCCTTCTCCTTTTCTGCCCTGCTTGGTGGTTACCATGATAACACCCCCAGCTGCCCGAACACCATAGATGGATGCAGCTGAGGCATCTTTTAAAACAGCGATCGATTCTATGTCGTTGGGGCTTACCCAGTTGATGTCGTCGTAAAACATCCCATCCACAACATAAAGTGGTTGGGCTCCCTGCATTGAACCAATACCCCGGACAATTATTTCCGGTGTTGATCCGGGTGCGCCTCTGTTAACAATTTGCACACCAGGCGACGATCCTTGTAAGGCAGATACCGCATTGGTCGCTACGTTTCTGACGATGTCCGTGCCACTGATCACGGGTATGGGCGCTGTAAGGTCTGATGATCTTGCTGTACCATATCCGATCACAACCACTTCGTCGATCCCGATGGCATCGCTTTGCAGTGTTACATCAATAACAGTTTGCCCATCAACGGGTACTTCTGTAGTTTGCATGCCCACAAAAGAAAATACCAATGTACCATCCTCCGGAACATTAGGCACCTGATATTCTCCATCAATATTTGTTACGGTTCCGGTGGTAGTTCCTTTGATAACCACACTTACACCGGGCAGTGTAGTACCATCTTCACCGGATACAACCGTTCCGGTTACAGTGATTTGCGCCAATAATGCATTCGAGATGAGTAGAAAGCATATTGACAAAATCGTATTTATTTTTGTCATAGGTGTAATTTTTAGTTAGTAATAAGTAATAAAATAGTTGGTTTTTGTATATAATATTGGAAATTATTTGATCTCTTATTTGGTAAAACGTTGAAAAACAGTATAATGTTTGTGTTTTCATGGAACAGCATAACAGCATCCGCTTTGAAATCAAGGACAGCGATATGCCTGGATACATATGAGGGTATGCATCAATCAATGTAATTTGTTTGGATATAAATTTTAGCGGGTTCAGTATTCATAGAAAAAAAGATTTAAAGGTTTTGGTTGATGGAAAATATTTTGCGGCAG
>CAYMLS010000246.1:0-8094 GCA_964390665.1 uncultured Bacteroidales bacterium
AGCTGCTAAATCGAATGTTTCTTCTCCAAAAACATTGGCCGGGAGAATGGCATAGTGATCAATGATATCATTGAAAAGTGGCAAAACATCAATATCCTGAAAAGTGATTCCACTTGGAATTGTTCCTGCCCCTACGATATATTGGTACTGCACTGAAAACATTTCTTTATCCATGTGCTTGTAATTAAAGCCAGTAGTGTGCACTTTGGCCAGTTCTGATGGGTCAATGTGGGGGAATTTTTTTTCTGAGATGTCCATATGTTAAGTGTTTATGATTCGTTTACGTTTGCAGCAATTGGCGTTTTCTTGCAAGTACTAAATGTCTTTTACACATCTTACAGTAAAGCCAAAGTCAGGTTCAGAAAATGTATAAAAACTCAAACCTAATTTATTCGCTCTTATTCTATAGGGGTTATATTCCCCATCGGTAGATTCAGTCACCCATACTGAAGATACTCCAAACTCATGGAAAATACCCTTATTATCACAATATCCGACGGGTAGGGCAGAAAAGCTAAAAGGATTTTGATAGGTGTTTGCACTTTTGTTCCATTCCTCTGCAGGAAATTCCTCCTTCAAGCCAATCTCACTGCAGTTTAAGTTAACTCCCAATACTTTTCCCAATCCAATCTTTTTCGGATACCTGGAACCCTCATCTTCTGCTATGGTTTCATAGGACATATCATCTAAATAGTGTACCTTAATATTATTGGAAAGTTTACAATTCGCCTTTAACATGTGTTCAATAACATAACGAATGTCACTTACAGATGGAATCCGCCAGTTCTCAGGAGCTACACCCCGGGGGTCTTTCAGGGTATATTCATTATAAAACCTGCCCAGAATTGGACTGAGTGAAGGATCATAGGCATATTGACACATCATTGCTTTTGACTCGCCTCCTGCTTTTTCCCAGTGTAATGCATCTTTTGCAACAGGAATGGGGTCGCCATTTCGATAAGTGGTACAGGCAAGGTTTTGACTCATAATTAGTAGTTTATCAACCTTTATTGCCTGGTATTCCCTCTTGTCTCTGGTATCAATAAATGTTTGTATTTCAAAATCCTGCATGCTATTATTTGTTTGCATAATAAATAAATGTAATCAAAATTCAACCAACCATAGTAAACAAAAGATTGGAACTATTTTTCCTTTTCTGATCTGTTAATGGCAAGCCTGAAACCCAAGCCACCATTCTTTTCATCCGGCTTTTTCCCTTTTCGTTGATATACCTTTGCTGATGGTCCCCCGCGGTAAACGTATTCTGAAGGAAACTTTGGACCGGAGGGGTTTATCTTAGGGCTTTGGGTGTATTTATAGTAGCGGTCTCTGCACCATTCAGATACATTACCAATCAAATCATAAACTCCATACTTATTGGGGCCTGTTGATCCTACGGGTTGGGGTTTCTTCTCTCCATCAGGTTCCCCGATTCCAAATATACTGGTCATTTTGAAAGGGGGAAGCTTCATTTTCTTTTTCCCCCTTGCAGCAAACTCCCATTGTGCCTCAGTGGGTAAGGTGTAATTTTTACCTGTTATTTGATTTAACCTACGGATAAAATCATCAACGTCGTCCCTGCTTACAAAAGTTACCGGATTGTTATTTCCTTTAAAAACAAATCGTTCCATATCTACAGGCACCTTGCCCATAACCTGTTGCCACTGTTTTTGAGTAACAGGGTATTTGCCAATGGAGTAATCACTCAATGTTACTTCATGCCTGGGCAATGCATTTTCATGCCTTTTTTCATCATCTTCGGGTGCACCCATTATAAAAGTGTCTCCTTTTACATCTACCATTTCAATCTTTATTTTCACAGATGAAGACTCTGGTTGTGTATTTTCCGGTATGGGTTCATTCATCAATACCAATCGAAAACCAAGGCTACCATGCGCGTAATCAGGTTCAACACTGCTTCTGAAAGTTGTTCGCAGGTTTTTTGGATAAGCGTTGAAGCTCCCCCCTCTATACACTCGTTTTGATCCATTTAATGGTCCTGCAGGATCGTTGATGTCAGCAGGATCATAGGGGCCAAAACAATCCTGGCACCATTCGGATACATTGCCACTCATGTCAAAAATACCCAGTTCATTCGCTTTTAATAAGCCAACGGGTTTTGTTTTATGATTGCTGTTCTCATGGTACCAATTGATATCGAGAATGGTTTCAGAACTATCGTTATGGTCACTATTGTAAGCATACCAACCAAATTCATTAGGGTCATTACTCCCTGCGTATCTGAAGTCCTGGGATCTTGTTCCTCCCTTTGCGGCAAATTCCCATTGAGCCTCTGTAGGAAGGGCATATTTCTTACCAGTTTTCTCATTCAGTTTTTTAATAAATTCCTGCACATTCAACCAGCTTACATTTTCAATCGGCAAGTCATCACCAGATTGATTCTGACCTGGATTATCCCCCATTACCTTTTTCCACTGCTGTTGTGTAACCGGGTATTTGCCAATGTAAAAATCAGACAAGGTAACCTCACGGGCAGGGCCCTCTTCAGGGAAATGTTGAATTTCTGAGTCGTCAGTACACCCCATGATAAATTTACCACCTTTTACGGGCACCATTTCTATAAATTGGTTTTCATTCATGAGTTGCATTTTTTATATTGCAAGTGTGGTTTCCTTAAGTTTTTACCTTTTGGCCCAGGCACGCAGGTATCTGAAATAATCATCGCTACCATCATCTTCATCGTCATTTTCTTTTTTCTCTGGTTTTGCAGGTTTCTTTTTCGTCTCATCAGCAATATCAATGGCCCATTGAATATTCAGTGAACGATTGATGCGCTGGATGATTTCGGGATCAGGATTGCCCCGGAACACTTCATTGAAGGCTACATGCTTCAGCAGGAATTCAATACTTCTGGTATCATGGCTGATTTCTTTCATGATTCCCAATGCTTCTTCAATGCTGGTTAGCTCGTAACAATAATTCACAATACCCTGTTTGAAATAGCGGATGGTTTCTTCATGTGCGAATTGACGTGCTGTGACAGATGTGGCATCAATCCCATTTTCTTTTACTTTGGTGTAGCCTATTGATTTCCACATATTCTGCCTTGTGTCAATATCAGAAATGGACAGGCCTATTTCTTCAGCAAGCTTAAGATTATCTTTTTTAGCCAGGGTAATAACTGTTTTCATGAGTTTATGCTTCACTTCAGCCTTATTGGAAATGCCTGCAATAAGGGCGAATATATCTTTCCCTGTTTGGCTGATGGATTCAGATTGTATATACTCCGCCAGGAAATTTGTAAGCCTGGCCAGAAAGTCGTCAACATACTTTGGTGGGATCATCGGCTTTAGCTCCATGGCAAGGGCATACTGGTTGTTTTTAATGTAGGCCTCTGCCAGGGCTGTAAGTGCTGTTGTTTTATGATAATGATGGTGGATTTTTTTTGCGGTTGCAAGAGATTGCTCTGTCTCTCCCGTTTGTGCCAGCTGTTCTGCAATGGTGCGCCAGTTGGCATCCTTTTTTTCTTTTAATACAATTATATCCACAAGTGTAAGGGTTTCCTCATACCTGCCCTGATCTATTAATTCTCGGATAATGTCGGTATGCGAAAGGTCCATCTTCTTTTCTATCAAATTCTTCCAAACGTTAATAGCCTCGTCTGTCCTGCCTTCTTTGGCCAGTTTAACGGCAAGGTACTGCCTGATCCTGTTCCTGATATTTTCATTTTCTGATAGATTGATCATGGCGTTAACCTGTTCTTCAGTTGCCAAGTCCACCATTTTCTTGTAGAGTTGAAATGTAAGAGCAACATCACCCTGATTGAGCCTCTTTTCTGCCGTAGCTTCATGAAATCTGCCCATGATCTCTACTGCTTTCCCGAAGTTTTTTAGCATGCCATAGCCGATGGCGATTCTTTCAAGTGCGCCACTACGATAATGTTTTTCTTCAAAGTTTTCTATCAGATCCATTGATTGTGTTAAAAGTGTTTCCGCTTCTGCTATATTGTCTTCCCGCGCATACACATAAGCACTTTCAATAAGTGCAGCTGTCTTAAATTCTTTTCCCGGGATAAGATCTGCCAGCCTGAGAGCATCCTTAACCTTTTCTGGGGTCAGAAGCATCCTAATGGTTTTAAGCAGGGTGAAGTTTCTATCTTTCTCATAAGGCAAAAACCCAAGAAGATGAAGTCCATCCTCGTACCGTCCCATTTCGCACAATTTGATTATCTGTTTGGAGATCTCTTCTTCACGGCAGATAACTGTGCTGTTGCCGGCAGGTACTTCGAGCATAGCATCAACAAAGGCAACAGCTTCCCTGATCTTATCATTAAGTGCAAGGATATGTGAATTTTCAATACAGGCTTCATCCATAGTTTTACCGTCGTCTATGTAACGGCAAACCTCCAGCGATCTATCTGTGGCGCCCAACAAGGCATGTATTCGGGATAGCTTTTTCAGGGTTTTATTCCTGAGCTCCTGATCCTTTATTTCGCGTATCAATTCGAAAGCTTTGTGCAGTTTTTCTTCAGCTTCAGGTAAATTGTCGTTTTCTTTCAAGGCAATTGCCAGTCTGAACAAAGCAAATACCTTCCTCAACGGATTTGTTTGATCTTCATCAAGCCCTGCATCATTTTCCCATGCTGAATAGAATTCCGATAAACCTGAATCTGGTTTGCTGTTTTTCCTCTTCCGGACTATTTTTTTTATATTTATCTGATGATCCGTTGCGATCTTTTCTGCCAGTTCTAATTCTCCCTGCCCCACCAGGACATTGATCAGTTTTTTATATGCCCACCGTCTGTCTTTTTCCCAGATAATCGATCTAATGGCATACAAAATTACTCCAATCTGCTCCTGGGAGTAAGGGCCCTTCTCTTCAATCCAATGCACATCCCATTCCGTGGCATAACGATAAAAAATCCTATAGTCAATACCCTCCTTATCCAGTTCTGTCGCCAATAAGAACACCAGCCAGGGTGAGAGATTGTCTTCCCAGTAAACCAGTGATTTATCTCTGGGCACATGGTCATCCCAATGGTTAATGATCTTTTCAATGGCTTCCCGGTTGGCGGTTTCCTGTGGCTCTTTCAGCAAGGTAAGCTCAATAAGGCAACGGATATACAAAACAACCTTTTTCCAATAGAAAAATTCATCGTTAATGGGATATGCGCAGCCATCATAGTTTTCCATCCACTGAAGGGCCTGATCTGTTTTGCCTGAGCGCACCAGTTCAACGATCTGTTTGGCGCTGTTTGCCTTTTCATACTGCAGGTCAATCAAACCCAATGCGGCATCAAGCACCTTATCAGGGTGTTGATCTGCTGGAGTGGTTTTTAGCAGCTTACGGAACTGTTCTTCTCTGCTGATAAAGTTATCAGAAGGGTTTTCCGTGTTTTTATTGTTGCCCGGTGCGTTCATTTGCAGTTTATTTTTTATTGGCTGATAGATGAATATTTGACCTGTTCTTTTAAGCTAAATAATATTTGTTCCTGAATAGTATTGGTGAATAATTGATTAAGTTCGGACTTGTTGGGCTTAAAAGGGTAATCCATCAGGATCAGGATCAATGGATTTGCAGAGAGCTGCTATTTCCCTGTCTTCTCTAAGCTTTCTGCGAAGAAAAGGGTACAGTGCATATAGCTTGTTGTTTTTAATGACTTCGATGATGAAATTGCGGTCGTTTTGAAGCTTTTCTGAAAGACAGCTATAGGCAATGGGCTTATGTTTCAGGACAATTGCTGCCAGCCTTTTGTTGTCAGCATACTGTTCTCTAAAGAAGATCTCAGCATGGGGATTATGTTGCATCTCCTCATCCATTTGCTTTTCATTAACTGATTGTGAAACATCCAGCTCTGTGGCAAGTTTTTGTCCTTCCGGCAACATTTCGTCAATCACATCCCTGGGGATACCTGAATTAAATTGATCATGAAAATAAAAGGAATCACCATGAATATCCATATATTTTTCGTTTTCAGAACATGGTGAAGGATCTCCGGAAAGTTGTTCCAGTACATTTAATTTATTAAGAGAGTTATTGTTGTACCAATAGAGTGTATCAAAAGAATCCTGCCGGATTAATTCAGAAAAGAATTCAATTACCAGCCCCTTTATGCCAAGAAAGATATCTATGTCATAATAATTATCAAGGGGTTGTAAAAGATCGGTAAGGGGAACACCCTGGCCGGTAAACAATCTTTTGGTGTCTTTTCCGCGTTTCATAAGGATCAACCCTCCTTTGTCGAAGGAAACTTTTTCAATTTCCGTGTATAGTTCAGGAAAATTCATGAAGTCATCGGTGCCGGCAATTTGCTTTTCACCAAACCAGAAAAAGAATTCAGGAAGCAGATCCATCTTTTCGTGTGTCAGGATACCCAGGACATCTTCATTACTTAAAATTCTTATATCCGGGATGTTTGTTGTTTGCCCGGATGGATCATTCGAAATAACCAAAGGAATATAATTATCCAGCCTTTGCCCGTATAAATTTTCAATCAGCGGAGCCATCCGGGTGAAGTTCTGCTCCGAAGAAATCATGACCTGCCACAAAAAGGCTCTGTTAAGCATAGGCTGTGGTTCGGTTCTGTTTATGTTGAATTCGGGGATCATGTTGGTTTGGTATAGATTTTAAAGTACATAGCGTAAAGTTCATGATCGACTTTAAAGAATTTTCATTGGTCTGGCTTTTAATATTTGAAACGTAATTCGTCAATGATTTCGCGCCATTGCTGCTTCAGACTTTTGGTTTGGCCTTCCGGTTCGTTACTTACAAACTCTTCCGGATTGCGGCCAGGTACCTTCAGATACTCAATGGGCTTGTTGCTCCAGCTTGAGCCTTAATTGCTCCAAATCACGATCTTCCAGATGAAAAAAGTGAATTTTTTCTGGGAAACGTTCTTTCCAATTTCTACAGGTTTCTACAAACTCATCATATCTCCCTCGCAAGAATGGCACTGTTGCTATCCTTTTCCAATTATGGGTTACAGCATCTTCGAGCAATAAAACCGGATCTTTTTGATAGGTTTTGTACACACGAAAATCCCTTTCCCTATGATTAAAAACAAAAGGATTTTTATACTTATTGGTTTGGTGGCTTCCATAATGTGAATAATTATAAGGGGGGTGAACAATGCAGTCAAAATCTTTTTCCAAATCCCAAACAGAGGCGTTGCTTGTAGCAATATTTATTCGGTTTACTTTTGCTTCAATGGTATTCGCATCCTTCCGTTTAATTGGAATTATAAACTTTTTGCTGTCATCACTCTCGTGTTCACTTAATCTGATCGCCGGGTCGATATGGGGTAATTCATCAAAACTTGCTAAAGGGGTAAAGTGGTTATTTAAAAAACCATGCGTATGAACAATGTTTGCTTTGTATTGATGATTTGGTGCGTCCCAATGATTTGTGATATAAATTGCTTTATTCTTTAAAACAGAGCTTAACCTGCCAAAGAAAGAGTTTGAATTTACACATTCATAGTTTCCTCCCTCTGAACAACCATCCTGTATCCCCACAAAGCAATCAACCTTAACCCCAGTTTGCATCAAAACCCTTAATGCACGATTGTTGCCTGATGGCCATTCTATTACTTTGTTACCATATAGTCTCATCCCCGACTGATTAAAATACTCACGATTGCACAAGATTATATAATCGAACGGTAAATCCAAATACTGCTCATAGTATCGAGTTGATGAAGCATAAAACAAAACTTTTTTACCCACCAGGTTTCTTAAAAATCTGCTGTCTATTCTTTCCATATTATTGTTTTTAAATTAGTTTTTAAACAAAGGAATTATATGTTTTTTCTTTATATATATAGTGCCTGACTCTAAGTTGTTATGATGAACCGAGCTATCACAAAATTTTGACACACACGCGCATGATTATATGGCGAGCTGCATCTGGCCACTTTAATCAAATTATATACACATCCTGTCGCTTTTTTTTGATTTTCATCTCTCCCTTGTTTTTACTCTATGACATAACCCTTATTGTACCCTTCAACCTGTGAAATACGGAGTAAATTTCACAGGGTAAACTAAGGCACGAGAACGAGACGGAAGCCTATGAAGTTGTCTGTATAGTCGGGGGTGCTGGGGTATCGAGAAGATACTCTGCAGCCATTGGCAC
>CAYMLS010000247.1:0-8080 GCA_964390665.1 uncultured Bacteroidales bacterium
AAACCGGATTCGCTTTTTTTCAGAGCAAAGTAAAATTAAAAATTCTTTCACTTATCCTTCATTTCCCTCTTCCTTATTCCATATAATTATTTACTTTTGAACCTTTGTTTCGAAAAAAAGGATTTCATAACCAAAGAAATGATCTTATGCTATCTACTGAAGGTTCAAATCGTGATGGTTTTACCAGTAAATTTGGTATTATTGCCGCTGCTGCCGGGTCAGCAATAGGATTAGGGAATATCTGGAGATTTCCCTATGTGGTAGGCGAAAATGGCGGCGGTGCTTTCCTGCTGATTTATCTGGGGTTTGTGATTTTCCTCGGTATTCCTGTAATGCTTTCCGAATTTATTATCGGACGAAAAGCCAAACTGAATGCGTATGGTTCATTTAAAAAAATCGCGCCGGGTACCTTATGGCCTGCAGTGGGTATCATGGGCATATTGGCTGCCTTTGTTATTCTTGCTTTTTACAGCACCATTGCCGGATGGACACTCCATTATGTATATGCCTCCCTTTTAAATCATTTTAGTGGCAAAAATACGGTAGAGTTATCGGACATGTTTAACTCCTTTATGACTTCGGGATTTATGCCTGTTTTCTGGCAACTCGTTTTTATCTTTCTAACGGCGGGTATTATATTATCGGGTGTGAAAAAAGGGATTGAAAAATACTCAAAGATACTGATGCCTTTTTTGCTATTATTGCTTATATCTCTTAGCATCAGGTCTGTAACTTTGCCTGGTTCTTTTGAAGGTATCAAATTTTTATTTCATCCTGATTTTTCCAAGATCAATGCGGGCGTTATTTTAAGTGCTTTGGGTCAGGCTGCCTTTTCGTTAAGTATTGGAATGGGGGCATTGATCACCTATTCCTCTTATTTCCCGAAAAACACAAAACTTACCCAAACTGCTTTTCAGGTTTCCCTGGCCGATGTAGGTATCGCTATTTTAGCAGGTATTGCTATTTTTCCTGCCGTTTTTGCTTTCGATATGAAACCTGATGAAGGTGTTGGATTGATCTTTATGGTATTACCCAATATTTTTGCTCAAATGTCAGGTGGGTATTTTATCGCTCTCGGTTTTTTTGTTTTGCTCACCATCGCTGCCCTTACTTCCTCTATATCAATTATGGAAGTAGTGGTGGCTTTCCTTTCCGAGGAGTTTCAGATGAAAAGACGCACCGGAACGTTTATTACCATGCTTGCCGCTGCCATTGTGGGCGTCTTTTGCACTCTGTCCTGGAGTACATTCGAACATGTTTCCATCGCAGGGAAGAATATTTTCGATGCTTTTGATTTTGCCGCCTCTAATATTATGCTTCCTCTGGGTGCTTTGCTTATTGTAATATTTGTAGGATGGTATATGAATCAGATAGAAGTAAAAAATGAACTATCTAACCAGGGCAGTATACCTGTCAGACTTTTCACTGTTTTTAAATTTATCATCAAATTTATTGCACCCATTGCTATTTCCCTCGTTTTTCTTCATGGAATAAATATCATATAATCTGTTAAACCCTTATTTATGAATGAATTTTTAGAGAAACTCAATTCCCTTATCCTTGCCTATAATGATTATGTGGGAGGTTACCTGATTTTGCTGATGCTTTTGCCTACCGGAATTTACTTTGCCTTTAAACTGAAATTTTTGCATGTTACAATGTTTCGTCATTCACTGGCAATTGTAGCAGGTAAATTTTCTAAAAAGGGCGATGAAGGTGATATCAACCATTTTAAAGCACTTACCACCGCGCTTTCAGCAACTGTTGGTACCGGAAACATTGTGGGTGTGGCACTTGCCATATTCCTGGGTGGCCCTGGAGCAGTTTTCTGGATGTGGGTGACTGGTTTTTTTGGTATGATCCTAAAACTCGTGGAGTGTACCCTTGCACTCAAATACCGGAAATTCAACTCTGATGGTACTGTTTCGGGAGGCCCCATGTATTATATGGAGTATGGACTTAAAGATAAGTTGGGTAAACATTCCAAAACATTGGCCGTCATTTTTGCTGGTGCTGCTATCTTATGTTCTCTCGGTACAGGAAACATGGCACAATCAAATTCAATGACGGATGTTCTCAATACCAGTTATGGAACATCCCAGTTGTGGGCAGGGATCATTATTACTGCACTGGTTCTGATGATCATTGTAGGCGGTTTGAAAAGAATTGCTGAAGTAACATCAAGACTGGTACCTTTTATGGCCGTCATTTATTTTTTGGCAGCCATGTTGGTGATCGTTTTAAATTATGATAAAATAGGTTCCAGTTTTTATTTGATTTTTAATGATGCTTTTACCGGAACAGCGGCTACCGGTGGTTTTGTAGGATCTGCATTTATCCTTACCCTTATCATGGGTGTAAGAAGGGGACTGTTCTCCAACGAAGCAGGGCAGGGATCTGCACCGATAGCGCATGCTGCCGCCAAAACCAAAATTCCCCTCAGGGAAGGGTTGGTGGCATCTCTGGAACCATTTATCGATACAATTTTTATTTGTACGCTTACCGCTCTGGTAATTGTTATGACAGGTGCATGGAATTCGGGTATACAAGGTGTAGGTATGACGGTTTTGGCTTTTGAAACAGGGCTGGCCAAAGTGAATATGGGAGGAATGGCTCCTCATATTATTTCCCTCGGACTATTATTATTCGCCTTTTCTACTATTATCAGCTGGTCTTATTACGGATCAAGAGCTACAAACTATCTTTTTGGTGAAAAAGCCATTAAACCATACTATTATGTGTATGCATTATTTGTGTTTTTTGGTTCGGTATGGGGGTTAGATCTGGTATGGAACTTTGTAGATATGGTGATTACTTTTATGACCATCCCCAACCTTATTGCTATTCTTCTCCTTTCTCCTGTTATTCAAAAAGAGGTGAAAAACTACCTCGCGGAACACAGACGTTGAGAAGCCTTTTCTTTTGATAGTATTGCTTCCTTTCACGGTAAACAATATTGATGACGATGGTTAGTTATTAATAAAATGTTTTTTGCCTGTGCGCAATCATTGACCAAAATGGAAAAAATGCCCATCAGAAAAAATGACCCGGTTGGAAAGAATCCATCAAGGAACGGAGCCATGACAATAATAATTGACACACTCGCGGATGATCATAATTCGTGGCATGGTAAAACATGTAGTCAGAGTTTTAGCGAGCTCCCCCGTAAGAAAAGAACGGGGCAGGCATCTGACCTGTTTAATCAAATTACATTCAAATGAAATCCCCCTTTTTTTATTGGTCAGTTTTTGTACTGACCTGTTTCTGGCAAATCAGTTTTTTGAATAACCTGGCTGCACAAGAGCAGGGTGAAGCAAAAAAAGTTGAATTGCTTCAGGCAGGTGATATCAGATTTGATAAAGAAATTGCGCCTGATGCAAGGAGATTGATCGGAGATGTAAGATTTAAACATGAAGATGCGGTGATGCGTTGCGATAGTGCATGGCAGTTTACAGAAGATAACAGATTTAATGCATACGGAAATGTTTTTATTCAGGTAAACGATAGTGTGGAGATCTATGGCGACAGACTTTTTTATGATGGAAACCAACAATTGGCCGAACTGAATGGGAATGTCAAAATGATTGACAACCAGATAACCCTTACCACCGATAATCTTTTCTATAACCTCGGGTCTAACACAGCAAACTATCTGGAAGGTGGAAAAATCGTAGATGCCGAAAATACACTCACAAGTATTTGGGGGTTTTATTATGCAGATGATAAAGACTTCTTTTTTAAAGATTCGGTACTTCTTGTCAATGCTGATTATGTGATGAACTCTGATACATTGCTGTATAATACACTCACTGAAATTGCTTATTTCTTTGGTCCTACTGAGATTGTCAGTGATGACAATACAATTTTTTGTATGAATGGATGGTATGATACGGCAAACGACCTGGCCAGTTTTAATGAAGATGCCTGGTTCTCTAACGAGGAGCAATACCTCTCGGGAGATAGTCTTTATTATGACAGGAACAAAGGATATGGCAATGCTATCAATAATGTACTTCTGCTTGATTCGGTGCAAAATACGCTTGTAACAGGGCAGTTTGCCGAACACTTTGAACATGAATATCTCTCGGAGGTAACTCAAGAGGCTGTATTAACTGTAGTGTCGGGAACCGACTCTTTATTCTTACACGCTGATACCCTTCGCTCTGTTCAGGATGAGGAAAATGACAGAAAATTACTTTTTGCTTATTATCAGGCAAAATTTTTCAAAACGGATATACAAGGTTTGAGTGATTCAATCGTTTATAATTTTTCCGATTCAACGATTTATCTCTATCATGATCCTGTAATTTGGTCTGATGTTCATCAACTCAAAGCCAAACGCATTGAAATAAAAACCTCCAACAACAATTCTGTGGAATCAATCCATATGTTTGATGCTGCATTTATCATTAGTCAGGAAGATAGTGCCTCTTTTAACCAGATAAAAGGGCGTAAAATTATTGCTTATTTTGAAGAGCAGGAAATGAAAAAAATTGAAGTGTTTGGCAACGGAGAAGCTTTGTATTATGTGAAAAATGAAACTGAAGAACTTATCGGAATCAATAAGTCCCTGTCCTCTGATATAACCATTTACCTTGAGGATAATGCCGTTAGCAGGATTGTGCTTTTCAGAGATATTGATGCCAATATGTTTCCTCCCAATGAAATTTCTGCAGAAGAAAGAAAACTCCAAAATTTTAACTGGATTATTCAACCCCGCCCTAAACAAAAAGAGGATATTTTCATTTGGTAAGTAGGTGGTTTTTTTATAAAACAAACCATTTTTTTTTATCCGTTTTTTCATCGAGAGAACTCGACAACACGCCGACTACATGTTTTATATGCCGCGAATGATAATCATGTGCGTGTGTATCAAAACTTTTGTCATGCTCGGTTCAGATGTCGCTTTCATTTCTGCTGATTTTTAAAAAAGTACCTGCATGATGCTCAGTAAATCTTTTATGATTGTTGTCTTTCTTGTATGATGTTTTTTTCTTCTGGAATGTTTATAAAGGAAAACAATCCTTTTCAGTATCCAATGGTGCAATATTGATTATTTATCTGTTTTCATCAATAGATTGTTGATTGCTTTTTCTGAAACGTTGAATAGACATTCATGGTAAAAAATAAATTACCGCTTTTGGGCAACATCTTTTTTTAATGACGAGACTTTAACTTTAACCAATAAAATGATAAACTTTGAGAGATACACATTAGACAATGGTTTGAGGGTGATTTTACATCATGACCCTTCCACGCCCCTTGTGGCAGTGAATACATTGTACGATGTAGGTGCCAGAGACGAAGACCCGGATCAAACAGGATTTGCTCATCTGTTCGAACATCTTATGTTTGAAGGATCAAAGCATGTTCCTGATTATGATCATGAATTGCAATTGGCAGGTGGGGAGAACAATGCTTTTACCAACAATGATATTACTAATTATTATCTCACCGTACCTGCCCAGAATCTGGAAACTGCCCTATGGATTGAGTCTGACAGAATGATGGAGATCGCCTTTTCTGAAGAAAAACTGCAAATTCAGAAAAATGTGGTGTCTGAAGAATTTCGGCAAACTTATCTTGATCAACCCTATGGCGATGTAATGGCACTTCTCCGATCTCTCGTCTACCAGGTGCATCCCTATAAATGGTCTACAATCGGAAAAGACATTCATCACATTACCGGTGTTACCTTGCCCCAGGTGAGAGATTTTTTCTACCGCTTTTACCGTCCTAACAATGCAATCATCTCCATTGCTGGCAATATTGATATCGTTAAAACCCGGAAAATGGTAGAAAAATGGTTCGCGGATATAGAACCTGGCAAAACATACAACAGAAAACTGCCGCAAGAACCTCAACAACTTTTGAAAAGAGAACTAACTGTTGAAAAAGAGGTCCCTTTTGATGAGGTTTATCTTGCCTTCCACACAGGAACAAGACTGGATGTTTCTTTTTATGTCAGCGATCTTATTACCGATATTTTAGCCGGGGGGCGATCTTCCAGGATGATGGAAAACCTGGTCAGGAAAAAGAAATTTTTCAGTGAAGCCAACGCATGGATATCGGGTAGCATTGATACTGGTTTTCTCGCTCTTACCGGAAAACCGCACAAAGGTAATACTGCTGAAGATGCTTTGGATCTGCTATGGGAGGAAGTAAATGATATTTCACGGAATTTAATTGATTCCTATGAACTACAAAAAGTTATCAATAAAGCCGAAACATCCAATGTTTTCTCTGAAGCAGGAGTTTTATCCAAAGCAATGAATCTTGCTTATTATGAACTATTAGGCAATGCCAATCTGATTAATTCGCAGAATCAGATGTATTTTAAAATCTCTCAGGAGGATATTTTAAAAACATGTCAGGAAATTTTCAAACCTCAAAAAGCAAACATTCTTAAGTATTTATCCAATCAGTAAACGATAGGTTTTTTTATGGAAGTGAAGGATAGAACAATAGCACCAGCTGTTAAAATTGCAGATAATGTAGGGTTTATGACCGAACCTGTCAAAAAACTCATAAATGATAAAATACCTGTGTATTTCCTGAAGGGTGGTGACCGGGAGATCGTAAAAATAGAGGTCGTATTCCCTTTTGGTGGATACCATCAGGAAAAACCTCTTCAGGCTCTTACCGCCGCGAATTTGCTTAAAAACGGTACACGTAATAAGTCTTCTGCTCAAATAAGCAAAGCTTGGGATTTTATGGGTTCTTCGCTACAGGTTGATGCGCAAAAAGACCTGATCTCCGTTGGTTTTTATTGTCTTGCAAAGTATCTGCCCGAAGCGATCGACCTTTTATCTGAAATTCTCACGGAACCTTCTTATCCTGAAGATGAAATGGAACTTTTTCTGAAAAACAGAAAGCAGAAGTTTCTTATTGATCTGGAGAAGGTGAGCTATGTTGCCAGATCTAAGTTTGCCGGGTTGCTTTACGGAAATGATCATCCGTATGGTAACTCACTGAAACCTGAAGATTTTGAAAAACTAAAACGCGACGATGTTTTATCTTTTTATAATCGGTTTATGCAACCTGATCGTTGTATGATATTTGTTGCAGGAAATTTTCCTGATAATACCGGATATTTGCTTAAAAATAAATTGAAACCTTTTCATCTTAAGGCAAATACAAGCAAAAATGGTGTCTATGTGCCTGTTATGCAACAAAAAACAGGAAAACATTTCATTTCAAAAAACAATGCCTCTCAGTCATCGGTACGTATCGGAAAAATATCGATCAAGCGAAATCATCCCGATTTCCATAAACTTTCTTTAACCAATACACTGCTCGGCGGTTATTTTGGGTCGCGTTTAATGCAAAACATCAGACAAAACAAAGGTTATACTTATGGCATCCATTCGGGTTTGGTTACTTTGGTGCATTCATCATATTTTTTTATTACTTCCCAGATCGGAAAGCAGGTAGTTGAACAGGCATTGCCCGAAATATACAAGGAACTGAAAAACCTCAGAACGCAACCCGTTTCAGATGAAGAAATAATGATGCTGCAGAATTATCTGGCAGGCAGTTTTCTCAGAATGTTTGATGGCCCTTTTGCACAATCTCAGCGATGGAAGGAGATCATATTGTTTGATCAGCAACCTTCTTACTATACCGATTTTTTGAAAACACTCAAAAGTATTGAAAGTGAAGATTTTAATGAAATGACGCAACAGTATTTGCACGAAGATCAAATGACTGAACTTGTGGTAGGATAAAACATCATGTTTTTTCGGATTTAAAGGTACTTTTGTTTCGATCCTGACGTTGTTTTCTGAAAAGGACAATTCTTAAGTTTCTGCCAGAAAGGGATTTTTTTTCAAAAGTGGTTGAATGAAAACCACCAAAAACAGAGATGATTCCCTAAGATATGATCTTAAAATTAATGGTTTTCCGATGATGAACCTAGCCATGACAAAGATTTTGACACACACGCGCATGATGATAATTCGTGGCAATGTAAAACATGCAGTCAGATTGCTGGCGAGCTCTCTCGTCAGAAAAAACGAGAACCGCTTTAATAAAATTATAAACAGATGAAACATCCATGATTAAGCATTAAACACACACG
>CAYMLS010000248.1:0-8075 GCA_964390665.1 uncultured Bacteroidales bacterium
AAACCAGACATACAACATATAAAAACAAATTTCAAACATTATGACACTCTACATTTCTCCTAAGCGAATTCTGTTGCTCACTTTCTACATCATTTTTGCTTCCAGCCTGCTGCCTGGCGCCTATGCCGGACAAGAAAACAGAATAAGATTAATCGTAAGGTCGGATGATATTGGATCATCACATGCTGCCAACAGAGCCTGTATCGACGCTTACACCAAGGGCATATCCAGATCAGTTGAAGTCATGGTCAACTGCTCGTGGTTTCCGGAAGCGGCAAAATTGCTGAATGAAAACCCCGGGTATGATGTAGGTGTGCATTTGATGCTTACAAGCGAATGGGATCATATCAAATGGAGACCACTTACAATGGCAAAAAGCATCACCGACGAAAATGGATACTTCTTTCCAATGGTATGGCCAAATGACAATTATTTGCCCGAAAGAACCGTCAGAGGAGCAGACTGGGATATCAAAGAAATTGAAAGAGAGCTAAGGGCACAGATTGAAATGGCGCTCAAAAACATTGATAATGTTACCCATGTAACCACCCACATGGGTTTTAACAGCATGCACAAGGATGTGGATGATTTGGTGAAAAACCTTGCCAAAGAATATAACATTCATATTGATCCTGCAGAGTGGGATGTAAAAAGGATGCCAGGTTGGAAAAAAGGACAAACATTGCAGGAAAAAACAGACACATTTATTAAAAACCTTTCGGAGCTGGAACCGGGAACCTATATGTTTGTAGAGCATCCTGCATATGACGAACCTGAAATGAGAGCAGTCTCCCACAAGGGAAACAACCATGTAGCAAGAGATCGTGATCACGTAACCCGCATTTTCACCAATGAAAAAGTAATGAATGCCATTGAAACATATAACATTGAATTGATTGGATACAAAGATCTAATGAAAACTGAAAAACAGTAACCATCAAAACAATAAAGCAGCAAAAACAGCCAGGCAGGTAAAAACAAACACATTAATTTAATGCAAATTTGCCATTGTTTCTGAATACTTTGTTGTAAATTTGCCCGCATCAAAAAAATAACCAGAAGCTGAATAATTGAATCATGCCACAAAAAAAAACAAACCCCCAAGCAGACAAGCAAACAGGCAAACCGAGAGAGATCATACTTTTAAACATACAAGGTACAGACAAACCGGGTTTAACCTCTTCGCTCAGCAAAATACTGGCAACCTACAATGTTAATATTCTTGACATTGGTCAAGCTGTCATTCATAACAACCTTGACCTGGGAATTCTTTTTGAAGTCCCTCCCCATTCCGAATCATCACCCATCCTCAAAGATCTTTTATACAAGGGTTATGAGTTGGGTATCAAGATAGAGTTTCGCCCCATCTCAGAAGAGGATTATAACGACTGGGTAGACCATCAGGGAAAAGGAAGGTATAATATCACCCTTTTGGGAAGAAAAATTTCTGCTGCCCAAATTTCTGAAGTGTCAAACATTATTTACGCTCATCAACTCAATATCGACAAAATATCGCGTCTTTCGGGCAGGGTAAGACTAAACCACAATTCACCCAAAACACGCGCTTGTGTGGAATTTTCGGTAAGAGGATCTGTGGAGGATGACGATAAAATGAAAAGTCAGTTGCTGGAAGTTTCCCGAAAACAAGAGGTAGACATCGCTTTTCAGAAAGACAACATCTACAGGCGCACCCGCAGATTGGTATGTTTTGACATGGATTCAACACTTATACAAACCGAAGTGATCGACGAACTGGCATACAGAGCAGGAAAGGGAGAGGAAGTAAGTAAAATCACAGAGTCTGCTATGAAAGGTGAACTCAACTTTACTGAAAGTCTTGTAAAAAGGGTTTCATTACTCAAAGGTTTGGATGAAAATGTAATGAAAGAAATTGCCGAAAATCTTCCCATCACAGAAGGCGCTGAAAGACTTTTCAAAGTTTTAAAACAGTATGGATTTAAAACGGCTATTCTGTCAGGTGGTTTTACCTATTTCGGAAAATTCCTGCAAAACAAACTAAATATTGATTATATGTTTGCCAATCAACTTGAGATAGAAAATGGTAAATTAACCGGCAATACGCTGGGAGAAATTATTGACGGGCAAAAAAAAGCCGATCTACTGCGCAAAATTGCTTTTAAAGAAGATATACACCTGCAACAAGCAGTAGCTGTTGGAGATGGATCGAATGATCTGCCTATGATCAATATAGCAGGACTGGGCATTGCTTTTCATGCCAAACCGTTGGTCAAAAAAAATGCCCAGCATTCCATTTCAACCATTGGATTGGATGCCATTTTGTTTCTAATGGGTTTTAGAGACAGAGATGTAGACATATTAACCCCTTAATCATCCTCTTTATTCTGCTTATGAGTATCAAAAGATTTGGCGTTTCCCTTGAAAATGAACTATTGGAAGAACTGGACAAGATCGTTGTAAACAACAGATTCCCCAGCAGATCGCAGGCCATCAGGTCGCTGATTCAAAAAAACGCGGTGGAGAAAAAGTGGAAGGAAGATCAGGTTGTACTGGGCACTGTGGTAATTGTTTACGATCATCATAAAAAAGAACTGCATAAACAGATCAATGCCTTGCAGCATGAATACCATTGCTTGTTATTGGCAGGACAACATCTGCATATCGATGATCATAACCGAATGGAGATAATCGCCCTGAAAGGCAAAGCCAACAGAATACAAAACCTGGCCAATAAACTCAAAGCCATCAAAGGAATCAAACACGCTGATCTTTTAAAAACAGGTATGGGATAATTTTTTTATCTTTGCGGTAACACGTTTTTATAATTAGTAACACGCTAAGAGCAAAAATTGCATTGCAGAGATACAGAGATATTCCACGAATATCAAATACAGAAAAAAAGTCATTGCAAACATTGCGCAGAAATATTTTTTTGTGTGTCTAATCGGAAAATATGTTTTGGCAGTTCTTATCAATTTATGCGTAAAAAACCCAATATGTGGTTTAAAATTTTGCGCATTTCCGGGATGCCAGGACTTTTAAATACAGAGTACTTCATTTGGTCTCCAAACTGGTTCATGGCGTTGCTGGATTAACATTCAACTGATTTCATAAAATAAATCTACAGATCAAAAGAAAAAACAAACCCCTTTTCAGATAAAACAATCAAAAACTACTTAAATCATGAACATTCTGAGAAAAAACATCATTGGATTCATTCTATTATCTATTCTAACCCAAACAGGTTTTACCCAAACAGAAATGGATCCGGAAAACAAACCAGATACCCTGCAACTCAATGAAGTGGTCGTTACAGGCACACGCATACAAGTGGCGAGAAAAAACGTACCTGTTACGGTATCCTCTATCAGTCGTGAAACAATAGAAATGAGTAACGAAGCCCAGGTACTTCCCCTGATCAGTCAAAACGTACCGGGTATGTTTGTGACCGAACGCGGTGTTACGGGGTTTGGTGTGGGCTCAGGATCAGCAGGTCAGGTTAGTATGCGCGGTGTGGGTGGAACGGCTCCAAACACACAAATATTGGTATTGATAGATGGACATCCTCAGTTTCAGGGATTATTTGCCCATCCACTGCCGGATGCGTATGTTTCTTCCGATGTTGAAAAAGTGGAAGTGATCAGAGGTCCTGCTTCAATTATTTATGGATCCAATGCCATGGCAGGTGCCATAAACCTTATTACACGCGAACAGGAAACAGAAGGTTTATCGGGTAAAGCAAGAGTTTCCTATGGATCATTCAATACCCAGAAATACATGGGCAGTACAGGATACAAAAAGGGAAAATTCAGTTTGTTTGCATCCGTTAACCATGATCGAACAGATGGACACAGAGACAGTTCAGAATTTATGATCGTAAATGGTTTTTTCAAACTCGGATATAAGATCAATAACTTTTGGGATGTGAAAGCGGATGTAAGCATTGCCGATTTCAATTCCGAAGACCCCGGGCAGGATTTCAATCCTCAGTTATTCGGAATCGATATTTTAAGAGGAAAAGCCTCCTTATCCATTAAAAACAAATTTGAAAAAACAGAAGGAGGGTTGCTCGCTTTCTATAATTTCGGAAATCACGAATTTTCTGATGGATGGGTATCAGAGGATTATCATGCCGGCATAAGCATTTTCCAGGGCATGCAACTTATAAAAGGCAATAGCTTAACCGTAGGCTTCGATTACAAAAACATAGGAGGCATTGCCAACAGTGGCTTCATGGCAGACACCTGGCACAGTGTAAACGATATTGCCGGATATGCCTATATGCAGCAAAGTTTGCCCGGTGATCTGATACTAAGCGGCGGTATGAGATTAGAAAACAATAATTTGTTTGGAACAGAATGGGTACCACAACTGGGCCTTTCCTGGATGGCGACTGATTTAACCACATTAAAAGGTTCGCTTTCCAAAGGGTTTAGAAGTCCTTCACTGATGGAATTATATCTCTTTGCCCCCAATGCAGAACTCAAACCCGAAAAATTGATGAACTATGAAGCAGGAGCAAGCCACATAACCCAAAACGGCAAACTTTTCATGGAAGCCATGCTCTTCCTTATTGAAGGAACCAATATGATCGAAGTCCGTCCGAATGACAACCCTCCCCCACCGGTAAAACGTCAAAACGCAGGATCTTTCGGGAATCAGGGTATAGAATTAGAAATAAAATACCAGGCCTCAAAAAACATCCATGTCAATGCCAACTATACCTTTATCAATACAGATAAACCACGGCTGGCAGCTCCCAGACACAATCTTTTTGGCGAAATTAATTATCAGGTCAATAACTTCCGTGCACGTTTGTCAATGCAGCAAATCAGCGAATTATTTGTATTCACAGGTGCTGAGGAAATGTCTTCCATAACTGAGGATTATTTTTTACTGAACACTACAGTGAGTTATAAAATAAACAACCATATAGAAGTATTTGCATCAGGGAAAAACCTCACAAATCAGAAATATTCGGTAAATTATGGTTACCCAATGCCTGGGATTCATTTCAATTCAGGTTTAAATGTTAGATTCTGACCTGAAACCCATCATAAAGACATACTATCTCTCCTTAAAACCGCTTGTGAGCATATCAACAAGCGGTTTTTTTACGCCCCCTCTGTTCCCGGTCTCTCATTTTTCTCATTAACTGTTTTTTTATGA
Organism: uncultured Bacteroidales bacterium; assembly: GCA_964390665.1. GTDB lineage: Bacteria > Bacteroidota > Bacteroidia > Bacteroidales > UBA7960 > SKVR01. The sequence continues at coordinate 5,149 of CAYMLS010000248.1, forward strand.
TAGTTCCTGTTTAAACAAAGAACCTGTTTTATTATTCAAGATATTGCCCCCCCTTTTTTTTAACCCATAATTACTTTTTTGTTACTTTTTTAAACAATATGTCATTTTTTTGAGGGGTATATTGAAAATAATGTATACTTTTGCCCGTCAAATAAATTTTTTTAACCACAAAAACTATTTTTATTATGAGAAAGCAATTAATTCTTATCACAAACATGATTTTGTTTGTTTTGATCTGTTCTCCTACTTCTTTTGCACAAGACTCAGAAGCGGCAGAAAGCTCGAACTTTTCAATGGGTGCAGACCTTACGAGCCGGTATGTATGGAGGGGTCTTAATCTGGGGGGCAGTTCACCTCACATTCAACCCTATGTAGAATATGCGTTTGGCAATTCCGGTCTTGCCATTGGAGCATGGGGATCGTATTCTTTAGGAAACACAGGTGGCAGCGAAGCAGATCTTTATCTTACTTATGCTCCTCTTGATTTCCTTTCCGTAACCCTTACAGATTACTTTTTCCCGGCAGATGTTCCCTTCGAAAGAAGTGATTATTTTAACTATGACCCTGATGAAACTGGTCACACCCTCGAAGCAATGCTTACATTGGGCGGTTCAGACAACATTCCTTTCTATGCCACTTTTGCCATCAATCTTTATGGTGCCGATGGTGTAAATGCTGATGGTGACAAATACAACGCCAAGTATATAGAAGTTGGATACAATGGAAGTTTCAAGGAATACGAATACAGCACATTCCTGGGTATAGCCCCGGATGATCCGGACACCGATAATGGCGGTGCAGGATGGTATGGCGATTCTGCAGGCATTATCAATGTGGGGGCAAGTTTTTCCAAAACAGTTACCATTGCAGAAAAAGAGCTACCGGTATTTTCTTCTCTCATATTCAACCCCGAAGCCGGCAATTTTTATATTGTTTTTGGCTTTTCTTTCTAACAAAATCAAGTTTTAACAAAAAAACAGACATTATGAAAAGAATTGAAGCAATCATCAGAAAATCAAAATTTGATGAGGTAAAAGAAGCGCTGCATGCCTCTGGGATCGACTTCTTCTCCTTCTGGGAAGTGACCGGAATTGGCAAAGCCAGGGAAAGCAGAGTTTACAGAGGTATTGCCTATGACACCGGGTCTATAGAAAGATTGCTGCTATCCATTGTGGTACGCGATATCAATTTAGACCGTACGATCCAGACCATCTTAAACTCCGCCAAAACAGGAGAAGTAGGTGATGGAAAAATATTTGTCTCCGATATTGAAGAATCCTACCGGATCAGAACCGAAGAGAAAGGAGATGATAGTCTTTACATCAAAGAATAAAATATTTGTTGTTCATTAAAACTTTAAAAAAATGGAAGAAACAATTACAAACACAGAAATATCGACAGCTTTATTCGAGGAATTATCTGTATCCATTAACAACGTATGGGTGCTGGTAGCAGCCATTCTGGTTATGTTCATGCAACCTGGGTTTGCGATGGTCGAATCAGGTTTTACACGCAAAAAGAACACGGCCAATATTTTGATGAAAAATCTCATGGATTTTTCTTTTGGAGCCCTGATCTTCTGGATTGTTGGATACTCAATCATGTATGGAGAATCGATGTTGGGCGGATTGATCGGAAAACCCTATCTTTTCTTTAACAGCGACGGCATAGGTGATTATGCAGATAAAACCGACATCCTCTTTCAAACCGTTTTTGCGGCAACAGCTGCAACGATTGTTTCAGGAGCTATGGCAGAAAGAACAAAGTTTCATGCCTACCTGATCTTTACTGTAGCCATTACCCTTGTTATTTATCCAATTGCCGGACATTGGAAATGGGGTGGAGGATGGTTAGACCAATTAGGGTTTATGGATTTTGCCGGGTCTACACTTGTTCATTCAGTAGGTGCATGGGTTGGATTGGCTGGTGCGATCATCATCGGTCCCCGGTTGGGTAAATACACCAATGGAAAACCCAATGCTATTCCCGGACACAATCTTGCCTTTGGTGCACTGGGTGTTTTTATTCTTTGGTTTGGATGGTTTGGGTTCAATGCAGGAAGCCAATTAGGTGCAGCAGGCAATGAAAACACTGTAGCCATAGGACATATAGCGCTCACAACAAACCTGGCAGCCGCCGGTGGTGCTGTAGCGGCCATGTTTACTTCTTATTTCCGCTACAAAAGGCCATCCCTGAGTCTTTCATTAAACGGTGCTTTGGCTGGTTTGGTAGCCATAACAGCAGGCGCTGATGCGGTATCCCCCGGAAGTGCAGTTATTATCGGACTTTTAGCCGGTATTGTACTTGTTTTGAGTGTTGAAATGTTCGACCAGTATTTCAAAGTAGATGATCCTGTTGGAGCTGTCTCTGTTCACGGTGTTTGCGGGGCCCTGGGCACACTACTGGTAGGGGTTTTTGCTGTTGACGGTGGATTGATCAACGGTGGCGGATGGTCATTGCTGGGCATACAGGCCATTGGAGTAATATCTATTGGATTGTGGGCTTTTATTATGGGACTCATACTATTTTCCATTTTAAAAGCTACCGGAAACCTCAGAGTATCTAAAAGAATTGAAGAAGAAGGTCTGGATGTTTATGAACACGGTGAAAGTGTTTATAACTAATGCTCTGAAATTGTCAGGTGACTGGCGTTCGGCAACTGAAAAACAGGAATTAATTTTCTCCAATGACTGTTTTGAAAACGGGCATAAAGCAATTGTTGACAATTAAATATGAGCATTAAACACCCGGTTATTCCTCCGGGATTCATAATAAAACGGAATCGTAACCACCATAATAACCACAACAACGACTGCACGGCTTTTGCCGTGCAGTTTTTTTATACCCAAAAAGAAAAAAACTTAACTGATGATCTATTTAGTGCTTGCAAGAAAACGCCAATTGCTGCGTTGGGCTCGCCTTCAAAA
>CAYMLS010000249.1:0-8025 GCA_964390665.1 uncultured Bacteroidales bacterium
TGACCGAGCAGAGCAGGGCAACCACGGAGTGGTTGAATGATTACTTGCGAAGTAATAAATGCACAACGCGTTGAGCAATATTAAGTATTTTTGCTAATTTTGTAGTGCATTTTATTGATGGTCAAAAATGGAAACATTATTTCAAAAACAGAAATTATTGCTTGCCAGGACAAATTTGTTGTTCAAGCGATACATGTATGGTAAATTCCCCTGGAATAGCCATATGGTCGGGCTTGTTGGTCCGCGGGGTGTGGGTAAAACCACAATGCTGCTGCAATATATTAAAGAACAAAACGGCACAGATATGCTGTATGTCTCGGCAGACGATATTTATTTTTCAATGCACAGATTGACAGATGTGGCAGATGAATTTTACAAGAATGGCGGGAAGCGACTTTTTATCGACGAAATACACAAGTACAAAGATTGGTCGGTTGAGTTAAAGAATATTTACGATTTTTATCCCGATCTTAAGGTTTGCTTTACCGGCTCTTCTGTTCTGGAAATTCGAAAAGGAATGGCCGATTTAAGCCGGCGAGCGCTGATGTTCACTTTGCAAGGTTTTTCTTTCCGGGAATATCTGAAGTTCGAACATGATATTGATGTCCAGGTACATTCATTTCAGGAAATAATTGGTAATCATATCACACTGCTTGATAGCATTGAACATCCGTTGCCACTTTTTCGCGAATATTTGCATAAAGGTTATTATCCGATGGCAAAAGAAGATAATCTTGCAATTCGGATGGGGCAAATACTGAATTTGACGCTCGAAGTTGATATACCACAGTTTGCAAACTTAACAGTAAGCACTGCCCGAAAACTAAAAAAGCTTTTGCTTGTTGTTGCCGAAAGCGTACCGTTTAAACCCAATTTTGTATCTCTTGCCCGTAAGTTGGAAGTGAGTCGTAATTCGCTCGAAGAATATCTAACTCTTATGGAAGATGCGGGTCTTATAGCCCGCTTGCGCGATCAGGCAAAGGGGATCATCGGTTTAGGCAAAGTGGAAAAAGTATATTTAGACAACCCCAATCTGATTTATCAATTATCAGCGAAAGAACCTGAAATTGGGAATATTCGCGAAACATTTTTCTTGAATCAAACCCGGGTAAATAATGAAGTAGCTTCTTCATCTGTTGCCGATTTTAAAATTGGTAAATATACTTTTGAAGTTGGCGGCAAAAATAAATCACAGCAACAAATCAAAAATACACCCAATGCTTTTATTGTAAAAGATGGTATTGAGTATGGGTATAAAAATATTGTGCCTTTGTGGGCATTTGGATTAAATTATTGATATTGTGTAAATAGCAAATTAAAAAGCGCCGGTTTTTGCAAATGAAGTTATCCAATTCTTAAAGTAAAAAGCAATTTTCCAGGGCAGAATCCCGAAGGGATTCAATGTGAATAACCCCGTATCGCATGCGGGGAAAATAGGAGCGAAGAGAGCAGGACAACCACGGAGTGGTTGAATGATTATTTATGCTGATGACGATCGGGTGAAGAATCCGGGTTTAGATGCTAAATTGCCTGTGTGTAGGCAGAAGCAAACAAGGCAAGAGTAATTGTTTTTAGAAAGCGAAACCCCGGACAGTTAAGTGAATAATTTTCTTTGGTTGTAAACAAACATTGCTTGTTATGAGTCGTTGTTAGTTATGTATTTGTGCTGTATTCTAAGTTTGAGAAAAGCGAAAAAAGTTTCAAAAGTTTAGTTCAAACTAAACCATTATGCCTATATTTGCGTTAAAGAAAATACAAGCAATTGCCGGAAAACAGGAGTTCTTTGAGATCATTATTGATGGAAAAAGTCAGTATGAAGATTTTTATAATGAAATTAAGAACAACAAGCAGTATTATTCAGAGCTTACAACTATATTGACATATATGGATTTGGTATCCAATTTGGAGCGTTTACCATCCAAAAAATTTAAAAATATCACACCTAAAAAGGAACTCATAAAGGAGTACGAGTTCAAGTCAAAGAATCTTAGGGTCTACGTTTTCCATTTAGAGAAATCCGGAAAGATAGTTGCCAGGTGGGGTTTTAAAAACACACAAAAGAAAGATATAATGCAATTTCGATCTATTAAGAAACAATATTTACAGACCATAGAGAAATGATAAAACGGGAAGAATTAATAAAAAGTAAAGAATACTGGCTTGCCCAATTGCAAACCATGTTATACCAAAATGTTGAGGATTACTTGAAAGAGAATCAGATGACAAAAAGTGAGTTTGCACAGAAAATGGGTGTCAGCAAAGGATACATTTCTCAAATACTTAATGGAGACTTCGATCACAAGTTGAGTAAGTTTATTGAACTAAGCCTTATGATTGAAAAAGTGCCCTTGCTCAAGCTTGAAGATATTGAAAAAGTTCTTTTGCTTGATAAGGAGAAGAAACCGAATGAACCCTCTGGTTCCGCTAAAGGTATAACCAAAAATTATAGTTCGGATGTTAAGAGTGCAAAAGAGGAGTCCGGATGGATAGTTAATGATGGTGAATGATGGCATATTCCCCGGGTTGCAACCCGGGGTTAATCATATTCAAGTCCTTCGGACTTTGGTTGATGTGATCAAATATTTTTGTCTTATTTTCCATCAACCCGTCCTGTAACGGTCAAAATTTACTTCATAAAAATAGCAGTTTTTAAAATAAAGAGCAATTTTCCATACCACATACAGGTTTTTCCAAGGCAGAATCCCGAAGGGATTCAATGTGAATAACCCCGTATCGCATGCGGGGGAAAAAAGAAGCGAAGAGAGCAGGGCAACCACGGAGTGGTTGAATGATTACTTGTGCTGGTGACGACCAGGTGAAGAATCCGGGTTTAGATGCTAAATTGCCTGTGTGTGGGCAGAAGCAAATAAGGCAAGAGCAATGGTTTTTAGAAAGCGTTCGTAAAAGAGCATAAAAAAAAAGAGCATTAAGTATACAATCAGGTATGCTCTATGCTCTTTCTCAATTCTTTGTTTTGTGGAGCTGGAGGGACTTGAACCCTCGTCCAAACAAGCAGCAAAACTGCTTTCTACATGCTTAGCCTTTTATTGGGATTTCGGTATTGGACTGGAAAAAGGCGACCCTGTCCGCAACCTGAGCTTCTTTATTTTTCGAGCAGGTACCGAAGCCTTACCTGCCTTATCCCATATTTTGTCGATGCTTCCGAAGAGACGCTAACGGGTATCGCTTCTCTGGAAACAGCAGGCGCTTAATAGCTTCTATTAAGCTGCCATTGCGTAATTGTAATCGTTGCCGTTTATAAGGCTTGAGAATTGGGATTAACGGGCCAACTTCACAACGCCCGGCATGCTTACAATTCCACTCAACTTGCTGTCAAAGCCAAATCAGCCCCTTGGTTTGTTGATGTGAAATCATCATTTGCAAAGATACAAACTTTTCAAAGATCCCTGATCATGTTTCGTCATGATTTTTTTTTTGCATCCACAATTTACTATCAATTACCAGGCCACTATTGCCAAATGCATTTTTGTCAGTTTCCTTTTATGAATCCACTATAGAAAGTATATTATCCACGAATTACACGAATGAACACTGATTTTATGCATGATGTTCAGGCAAATAAAATCATGATATTTTCAATAATTTTTCCTAAACCGAGTTTTCTGACCAGACTCTTTTATTCAAAGCAAAAGGGGGAAATCCTTTCGGACTTCCCCCTTTGTGTATAATGCTTTTGCTTTATGCCGCTTTCTGTTAGTTCATCTGAAACTTGGCATCTTCTATTTCTTCGTCGATCATAATTTCAACCACCTCGAGTTCGATGGTTTGGGGACCTGCCTGTTGCTTTATCTGGCGAGGAAACATCAGTTTCACCACTTCCACATCTGGTTTTGCACCAAATAATCTGGCAAAGAAACCAGGGCGTTCACCAACGATCTCAATTTCCAGGGGCTGGTAGTCAGATATCTCGGCAATGCCTTGCTCTGATTCGGTTTGTATTTTAAAACCGGTTTCCACATCATAATATTCATAGGATGTAGATCCTGAGGGATCTGTCACTTCAACCACATAAGCATCTTTGTCGTTCACGGTTTCAATATCGGTAAGGGTTTTCGCGATCCCGTAATCCTTGTAGTTTAATTCCATATTCATGATCGATTGCTTTTTCATGGCTTCAAACTCAGGACCTTCGGTAAACTCCTGATTGCCCATGGGCGACTGCACAATGGCTTTGTTTCCGTCAAAGAGTTGTGTCGACATAACATTTCCACCCATCGCTGTTTCTACGCGAAGTTTGTTGGGTGCTTTCTGATAAGAAGTGATGGTAATATCCATTCCCATCATAGATGCTTTCATCACCTGGGTAAGAGCCTGCATATCTCTGAAGTGTTCTTTTCCTCCAATGGCGTCAAAATAGTTGTTGATAACAGTTTCAACGGTAACACCTTCAGGGATCTCTTTTTTGGTTTCCGGGGATATGGGTCTGCCGAAAGCATCGAAAAACTCTACTTCACCTGAAGCAGCAAATTTTGTAAGGGTTTCAGGAACCTCTTTCATGTTGCCTGCCACTACAATGATAGCGTTTTCCGGTTTCAGGTATTTTTGTGCCATTGCCTGCACATCTTCAGCCGTAACAGTGCTGAGTCTTTCCAGGTAAGTGGCATAATAATCTTCCGGTAAATCGTAACGGGCAATGTTGAGGGCAAAATTGGCAATGGTTCTGCTGCTTTCCAGTGATCTGGCAAAAGAACCGTTCATAAAACTTTTTACCAGTTCGAGGTCTTCTTTCTCTACAGGTTCGTTGATCAACCGGTTCATCTCATGCAAAATTTCGGTTACGGTTGTATCGGTGACACTGTTTCTTACTTCGGTGCTTGCCACAAAGCGGCTTACCAGTTCATCGGAGCTCAACCGAGAGCGGGCGCCGTAGGTGTATCCTTTATCTTCCCTGAGGTTTTGCATCAAACGTCCTGAAAAAACACCACCACCCAAAACACTGTTCATCACACTTACCTTGATGGCATCAGGGTGTCCGGGCGTGAGCACTACCGGGTAGGTTACATTAACCACCGATTGCACTGCACCACTTCTTTCGGCAAATGCTACTCTTCTGCCATTGGGAGGCTGGGGTGTTGAATAGTTGTGTTCGGGAACTTCACCAGCCTGCCATTGGGCAAAATACTCCGATGTAAGTGCTTTGGCTTCATCAACATCAATATCGCCCACAATTACCAGGTAGGCAACATTGGGTTTAAAATAAGTGTTGTAGTAATTTTTGAGTTTGTCAACAGAAATGTTATCTAATGTTTCTTCGGTAACGATCTCTCCGTAGGGATGATCAGGTCCGTAGGCTTGTGTCTGGGAAACATTACGGGCAATTGCCTGTCCATCGGTTTTGATGGTTTGCAGACCGGTGCGTGTTTGTGTAATTCTTTTTTCGAGTTCTTCCTCCGGAAAAACAGGGTTGAGCAGCACATCGGTCATCAGGTCAAGCAGTTCACCTTTATGTCTGGTAAGAGAAGAGGCAAACATACCGGTTGAGTAGGTTGACAGGTTGGCACCGATAAAGTCAACAGCTTCATCGATTTCCTGTTTGGTGCGGTTTGTTGTCCCTTCCCGCATAAGTTGTCCGGCAAAGTCTACATAACCTGCAGCATCACCTTCCAGGTAGGGGTCTACATCGAGGGTCAGCTGCCAGCTGATCACGGGTACTTTTCTGTTTTCCACCACAATAACTTTCAGTCCGTTATCCAGGGTGAACGACTCAAATTCTCCCAGTTGAATAGTGGGGGCGGGGCCTGGCTCAGGACGCTGGCTGCGGTCTAATTGTGCATTTACATTCAGTATGAGCAAACAACTGAATAAAAAATAAAAAATGATCTTTTTCATGTAATTTGTTTTAGGCTTTCTTTTTTGGGAAAGCAATTTTTGAACTATGTGATTTTTTAGTTAGGTATTTTACATATAACAAGGAGGTAAACTTACTTTGCCTCACCTTTGGGTAACCAGTAGATCACGATCCTGTTGTCATCTCTGAAATATTCCTGTGCTACCCTCTGAATATCCTCTCTGGTAACCTCCATGTATTTTTCCAACTCATGATTGATAAGATTGGCATCACCATGGATGGTGTGATAGTTGGCCAGGCTGGTCGCTCTTCTGGCAATGGTGGTATTGCTGTTGATCATTCTGCTCTCGAACTGGTTTTTCAGTTTCTGAAGTTCTCTTTCAGAGATCATTTCGTTGCGTACTTTTTCAATTTCTTCGTTGATAACATTCTCAACCTCCTGAGGATCGGTTCCCATATTGGCCAAAGCAAATACCAGTGTCAGTCCGGGGTGTTCCAAACCCAGTGGTACAGCCATTACCTGCAAGGCTTTTTGCTCCTCGTCTACCAGGCGTCGGTAAAGTCTGCTGCTTTGCCCCTGCGAAAGCAATGATCCGAGCATTTCCACTGCATAATAATCTTCGGTACCCTGCGCAGGGATCATGTATGCCTGAATAACACCAGGGATTTGAACATTGTCATAAACGGTGTCTCTGAGTTCTGTGGTACGTTTGGGCTCATTGACAGGAGGGATGCGCAGATCATATTTTCCAGCGGGTATGTCAGCGAAATATTTTTCCACCAGTTTTTGGGTTTCAGGAATGTTTATATCTCCGGTAATGACCAATACTGCATTGTTGGGCACATAAAACATATCATGAAAATCAACGATCTCCTGATCGGTGGCGTTGCGAACGTGCTCGTCAAGACCCAAAACATCATATTTGTAAGCATGTTGTGTAAAAGCACGGTTCAGGGTTTCCGTAAGCAATCTTCCGTAAGGACGATTGTCGCGTGTTTGCTTCATCTCTTCGGTTACTACACTTTTTTGTGTGGCAATACCTATTGAGTCGATGTTGGGATGAAGCAATCTTTCTGACTCCATCCATAAACCCAGTTCGAGTTGGTTGGAGGGGAGCAGGATGTAATAATTGGTAACATCAAAACTTGTAAAAGCATTGAGGGTACCACCGGCACGTTCTACTATTTCGGAGAATTCTCCGCGTCCTATGTTTTCACTACCTTCAAACATCAGGTGCTCAAAGAAATGGGCAAAACCGGTGCTTGTTTCCAACTCGTTTTTGGCACCCACATGATACATGATGTTTACCACTACGTTGGGTGTTGTGTTGTCTTCATGCAAGATCACATGCAAGCCGTTGTCGAGTTTGTATTCTGTAAACTCTATTTTTGGTGTACTACCATAGGAGAAAATTGCTGTGAGCAGAATTGCCACAGTAAGGACAAATTTACTTTGTAGTTTCATAAGGTTTATGTTTAATGTTTAAGTTAAGTATTTGGATTAAAGATTATTTTTTGATTTTGAATAAGTAGTTGATTTCTTTGAAAAATTACAAATCATGGTAAGTTTATTTTGTGAAATACTTTCCATTAAAATAAAAAAGAGTTGTGCCTGCTGATACTTTGCTCACCTTTTGTCATTTATGCATACAGTATTTTAACTGTATAAATGTTTTTATTTAATATGTTTGTTATCAACGAACCATGATATGGTTTTAGTATACCAGGTCCAGATCCAATCCATCTTTCAAACGGTCAATTTCCGGCCTTTTTGCCAGCATTTTCTGGTACTTATCTGCCGGAAGGTATGCTTTGTTTACTTTTACGTTTTCTGTTATTTCAACATCGATACGAATGGCATAGTTATTTAATTCATGTCTGAAAAAACTCAAAATCTGAGGCTTTTGTTCAATTATTCCCTCTTTTTGTATAACATTGTTTACAGTAATGACAATCAGGGTGTCATTTTTTACGATAGGTTCATTCGTGTTTAATGCGGTAAATATGCTTGCGCTGCTACTTTCGTATTGCAATTTGAGTTTGTTCCATGCCTGTATCAACTGTTCTTCTGTAAATTTTTCTGTAGGTCTTTGGCTAAGGTCTTCTTCTATGAGTTGTTCAGATTTTTTTTTTTCATCGTCTTTTTTCATCGCTTTGTTTATTCCGATGCCTGGTTGACGAAGGGTTTGCTTAGGTTTTTGTGATGTATCCGTGGG
>CAYMLS010000250.1:0-8021 GCA_964390665.1 uncultured Bacteroidales bacterium
TGGGAATGTTGGAATTGGAACACTTACACCTAACACTGAATTACACGTACCTGATAAATCAACATTTGGAAATGGTACAACAGCTGGAACAGGTAATAAAGAAAACATCATTAATATATTAGCTGGTTTAAATTCAGCAGGTGGAACAAATGGAATTAAATTTTATGATAATGCATCATTTGGCATGTCAATGGGATATGATGGCACTGGTAGTGGTGATGATAATAAGATTGTATTTTACGATAACAATAATTCAATGATCACTGAAATAATGAATGGGGGTGATGTTAGGGTTAAAGGTGATGTTGTGGCTTATGCTACATAAATAATATAATAAACAAAAGAAATTATGGGTAAAATATTAAATTTAGATTTAGGTACAGATATTAGTGATTTATATGGTGATAAAACTTACCTGAGTGCTCGTCAATATGAATTTTCAAACATTAAATTATCTGAAATTAAACCACTTATTGAAAATTCATTTCAAGTTTCAGAAATGGGATTTGTGTTTCCCGGCTCTGCTAATTACACAGTTGGAAGTGTTTGCACACACACACTGAACAAATGGGCAGCATTTAAGCCTTGGAATAGAAATCATCCAAACACTGAACCACACGGAATTAGAATATTAAATCAGGAGTTTGATTATAAAAAACCTGATGGGACTTCAGGTTATCATTTAGGGGATTTTGCCGGTTATAATCATTATGCAACATATCCAACATCATACGCACCAGATTTTCTAAGATTTAAACAAACTTCTGCACCACACGAAACAAGAGAAGGTATGTTAATTATAACTTTACCTGAGTTTGATATTAGAAATATTGATAATATAACCCATTGTTACATTATTAGTTCGGGTACAGATGGAGGAGGTAGGCAGATGTTTGAATATACTAATCCAATTGAAATCACAGATACATTTGTATCAAATAAATCACTTGGTGGTTCATTTCAGTATGAAACATACAGTACTAGTTATGATTTAATTGTTAAGATTTGGTTTGGAAATAGCGTAAATAATGAAATGGTTAAACATCCTGTATTTGAACATACAATTGACGCTCAAGCAATTCCCGAACCATCAATTGGGGCAATATTTGATGCTGATATTAGAATTACAATTAAAGATAATATTATTAATTATGATTATACGACAGGTGCTTATTCATTTGAATTTAAGATGTATGATGCCACTAAATTTGTTCAAATAACTGATGCATCTTTAAGAATTAGAGCAAGAACAGAAACAGTTCCATTTGAAATACAAACACCTGATGTATCATTTAATACTAGTGATTGGGTATTAGTAAATAAAGTATTAGGTTCAACATTTAATAAACCACTTACTGAGGATGTTGTATTGGAATTGAGCAAGGTTTAACTAATAATATAATAACATCTAATAACATTATTATTTATCAGGATCATCAATCCTAAAAATTGCACATTACGAATTGAAACAATGTACATTTGGAATTGAAAAATTTAATAGAAAATCAATCAACCTTCAATTCCACCAATTCTTTGAGTTGTTTGTTGCTCAGATCGCCTATCCAGGATTCACCACTTCCCACAGCCAGATTTGCCAGTTCTTTTTTGCTTTTGATCATCTTATCTATTTTTTCTTCCATGGTGCCCTTACAGAGGGGTCTGTAAACCATCACATTTTTTTTCTGTCCTATCCGAAATGCCCGGTCGGTGGCTTGTGCCTCCACCGCCGGATTCCACCACAAATCATAATGGATCACATTGTTGGCGGCGGTAAGGTTCAACCCTGTTCCACCTGCTTTCAGTGATAGAATGAATATTTTCTGATTGGGCTCTTTCTGAAAAGCATCCACCATCTCATCGCGCTTCTTGCGGGTAAGTTGCCCATGTAAAAACAAAGGTGTGATGCCCGTATGGGTATAAATGATGTCTGACAATAATTCACCCATTTGCTTGTACTGGGTGAAAATGAGTGTCTTCTCATTGTTTTCCAGAATATTTCCCAGCAAGGATAACAGCAACTGTGCCTTCCCGGATTCATCCGCATCTGATTTACCCTCTTTCAGGTATTGTGCAGGGTGGTTGCATATTTGTTTCAATGCCGTCATCAGCTTTAATATCATCCCTTTGCGTTGAATCCCTTCGCTTTGCTCGATGACCTCCATGGTGTTGTTTACCACGTTCTGGTAGGTGGCTGCCTGTTGGGGTGTGAGATTGCAAAACAAAGTGTTTTCTATTTTGTCGGGAAGATCGCTGATGATGGATTTATCGGTTTTCAACCTACGCAGCAAAAAAGGACCTGTGGCGCGTCGAAAGATCCCTGTTTTCCTGCGATCATGCTCTTTTTGGATGGGTTTGGCAAAGTAAGTTTCAAAAGCCTTTCTGTTTCCAAGATAACCTTTGTTGATGAAATCGAAAACACTCCAGTAGTCCAACAGTTTGTTTTCAACCGGAGTGCCACTCATGGCAATTTTTACCGATGCTTTTATCTTTTTGATGGCTTTGGTCTGCTCTGCCGCAGGGTTTTTGATGGCCTGCGATTCATCAATGATCATGGCATAATACTTTACTTTGGAAAGTATGTTGTGATCATTCCTTATCAATCCATAGGAGGTAAGTAGCACATCATATGCATGTTCGGGCAGTTTCCGCTGAGTACCGTGGTATATTTCCACCTTCAGACCGGGAGCGAATTTTTCGACCTCTTTTTTCCAGTTTGAAAGTAAACTGGTAGGTGCAACCACGAGTGCTTTATTTGAGTTGTTGATCTTTTTGGTGTCTTTAAAATGTTGAAGTACAGTGATCACCTGCACGGTTTTCCCCAAACCCATGTCGTCGGCGATCAAACTACCCAAACCCAGTTTGCTGTTGCCCGCCAGCCATCTGAAACCGGTAAACTGGTAGGGACGCAGATTGGCTTTGATGGATGGTGGAATGTTGATGGAATCGGGTGTAAGCATTTTTTTGATCTGTTGCTTCACTGCATCTGATATCAGAACGGGTGCATTGTTGTGGTCTTCTGCCAGTGCTGCCCTGAGCATCTCCGCCGGGGTGAGTTCCTCCTGTTTGTTGAGTTGTTTGTGAAGTTTTAAGATATCTTCATCTGTTATGATAAGATAGTTGTCTCTTAGTTTCACCAGCCCTCTCCTGTTTCCCACCAATTCAAAGAAAGCATCCTTATCAATCATATTGTCTCCTATTGAAACGCTCCATTGGTAACTCAGCAGATCGGTGATTGAAAGGTGTTTTTCAGAGGTACTGCGTGAACTTTCCTGCATTTTAATACCTGCCACAGGACGGATCAGTCTTTTTAAGGAGGATGGGAGGGCTATGCTGATACCCAGGAGTCTGATCAGCGGGAGTATCTCAAGGAGTATGGATTCGAACTGATTGTGATAGTATGACAAGAGGTTGTTGTTTTGCACAATGGTTTCGATGTCGGGAAAGTAATCAGAAAGTTGCGCCAGATCTTTTAAAAGCGGGATGTGATGCTCTTCCAGAGATTGGTTTTTCAGGAAATCCAAAAGGGAGATTATTTCGCCCTTTTCTTTCAAACTTACATCTATCCCTACATGAAACTGAAAATCATCCTCATCTACCCTGATCACAGGAACCACCTGTCGTGTGTTTATTTCCAGGCGTCGCAGCCAGATTTGTATCAGATCGGGTACGTTTTTTAGTTCCAAAGGAAACTGGATGTCCGAATGGCGGAAGAAAAAGCTGAGCAACGGATGTCCATCAGGAAAATCATTTGTTGTATGAGGTCTGAGGTCAAAACTTAGCGCGAAAAACTGGTTTGCCATTGTGTTGCAGATCAAATTGAGTTGCTCCACTCCGTTCAGTTTTTTATCTCCGGTCATTGCTTCAGGGATAAATGAAAAGGGGAGGAGGTCATTGTCAAGTTTTTGCTCAAAAAAGTTACATTGCTCACGAACGGTCGCATCCATACGTGCCGGAATCCAGCGGATGGCATAGGTTTCTTTTGCAGGTATAAATTGCTGCGGTATGATGGCAGATTGCCTGAAAAGCACCTTTATGAACTGAAGAATATCGTAAAGCAGCATAAACGAGGGGTGAAAAAGATGTAACCGGTTTTCCTTTTCTAAATGGGTTGTCAGACTTAGAAATTCGTTCAGCAACGTGGGTTTGTAATGGGGTTTTTCATGATCTGCGATCAAAACTTTTGCCGCGTATTTAGGAATGTCTGATATCAGTTCCATCCGGGCGGTGTTTCCGGGAATGGGGTTTGCAAATACTGCGGACTCATTTTCATATTTGGCAGCAAACCGTGATAGTTTCCCTAATGCCTTCTCAATAATGGTTCTGAAGTCCTTTTCGTAAAAAAGCGGTGAGGATGTAAGCAGAGTAGGCAGAAATCCTTTTAAATCGGGGGTCTGAGAATAGTCAGGCAGCGTTTTTTCTACCTCCTCCTTGTCGTTTTTGTCGTGGTTTCGGGTCTTTTCAGAAAACATATCTTCCGTTCTGATAATGTGTTCTTCGTTATGATCAGAAAGGTCGAGCCCTTTTTTAGCAAGTATTTTCGGTATGTCGAAATCATGCAATTGAAATACCAGGAAAGGATTTTCATCTATTTCGCTGGCGACCTGGTAAATTACTGCTGCCAGGTGCTTGCAGGGTACTGCCCAGTCGGGGCAGGAGCACTTCATATCAATATCTCTCCACGATCGTGGAAACACCTGTATGTTTTCATTTTCAGTATATTGGAGCAGGCTGGAGGGTAGTTGCCGGTTCAGCAGGCGGGAAAGCAGCATTTTGTTGCTTAACATGATGGATGTTAGTTTATCCTGTTCTTTTTGATTGAATTCCGGTACCCTGATATCGATCTTATAGGGCGAAGGTCTGGTTCCCTGAACCTTTGCTGTGATGGAGTTTTTCACTATTTTGATGGAAACAATCGCCCCTTTTGTGGCATAAGAGCGCCCCCGGGGCAGTCGGTTATCATAATCAATATTGCTAAGGGCATTCAACCATTGCTGCCCCCACCATGTTTGTCCGTATTTTTTTGCCATTTTGTTCGTTTGAAAAATTCAAGTCTGATTTTTTTAATTTTTCGTGAAACTAACAAAATTTTTGCTTTCCAGAATGAAAAGGTAAATGGATAGGGAAATGGTGAATCTGATAACTATTCATAGAAATATCATTGGGAAATCCCTTTTGAAGAGTTTTATAGTCGATTGTCAGGATCAGATAACGAAATTATTCAGCAATGATCCTTTAGAATGCGGGCGGTTCAGGGATTCCATAATTCATTCTTCCCCATCCTCTCCGTCTTTGGTCTTTAGCATCTGTTCCGGAAAAGCTAAACCCATCCAGTTCAAAAACAACTGAAAATTCATGTGACGAGCCCACAGCGCTTCTCATTCCTGAAATAATAAAATCGTAGCTATACATAAATTTAATACGTGAAGATTCACCGATAGGCACATGCAAACCGATCAGACTAATGAAGTCATTAATTGTAGTATAGGAAAAATTTTGGCTTCTGATCCATAACCCTGCATAGATAAAATTTTTATAAGCGTTGGTGCCGAAAACAAAGTTTGTCATATCAGCTTGTTTTTCAAACAAAAACCCTGGTTTTAATTTAAAGAAGAATGAATTTTTGGTTGAAGAGCTATAGTTGCCGGTTTCATTATCCAGCAATAGATCTCCCATGAAAACGAATCGGTAAGGTAGTCTGGTTTCCTGTCCTGTAAAAGACACATCGGGTCTGAAGGCGTGATGCATGGCGAAGGAGATGGTGCCCACTATATTTTTTACAGATTCGGTGGTTTCAAAGTATTTGAGCATTAGCCCAAATCCAAAATCCGGATAAGAGACATGGTCAAAATCGGGGGAACTAAAATTGGAATCACGGATAATTCCCAGAGCCGGGTCTATCTGATCGCTAAAAGTAAGACTTTGCCAGTCAATGGATTTCTGAACGAATGCTATAGATGTTCCCATTTGTGAAACAATATTGCTGGAAATGGGCACCCTTATGGAATTGACAAAAGTCGCCGAGTTTGTTCTGACCCCACCCAGTCCTTCCATGTCTGATTGCACCAACAGTCCAAAACCACCCGCACCCGGTATCCCTGGCTCAGCTACTTCCAGAGAAAATGAGTAATTGCTAAAATCATTCATCAGTTTGCTCCATTGATTTCTTTGGTTCAGCCTGGCTTTTAATCCCAGGTTATGCCCTGTATAAGCCGGATTATAATAAATGGGGTTACTTAAAAACTGTGAATAGGATATATCCTGCGCAAAAATGTTTTTTGAAGTAGTAATACAAACTACAATGAAAATAATGAACCATGCTTGAGAGGTCTTTTTTCTGTTATGGATGTTTAAATGTATCATGAGGTTTGTTATTTATCTTATTAACGTAACTGTACCAGAATTTTTACCGTCTGATCCTTCCAGTTTCCAGACCGTACCATCCCAGAATTTCACATATGCATTCCAAATGTAGGTTCCTTGAGGCATTTCTCTTCCATTTTGTTTACCATCCCAACTTTCTGAGGGCATATCTTCATCCAGTGCATGAGATTCCCAGATAAGGTTTCCCCACAAATCCATAATCGTAATATGGTATTCTTTTATATTTACCCCTTTGGGTTTAAATACGCTCACTTCAGGATCGGGATGATCGGGAGCGAAAGCATTGGGGACAAAAAATGAAACATGGTCTATACATCGGGTTTTTACTGAATCAGCAATAAATTCACCTTCGCATCCCATTGAATCAACAGCTGAAAGGCTAACCGTATATGTACCATCAGTGTTATATTGATGATAGAATGTGGAAGGATGTGTATTGAGAAATGATCTTGTGTTTCCATCCCCAAAATTCCATATCCATTCCACAATAGAATCATATGAAGAGTTTGCCACCAGTTGAAACATTACCGACTGATTACAATCGGTAAAGATAAATTCGGGTATAACAGGTTCGGGCACACGAACCGGAATGGTCTTTACTTTCAAACAACCTGTTCTGTCAGTTGCTTCCAGCGAGATTGTGTAATTTCCAGGTTGATGATAGGAGTGTTGTGTTGCAGTGGAAAAGTCCACATCGGTTAAATGACTGTAAATCCATCTGTATGAGATGATTTCATTTCCCTGAGGAACGATGCTTTCAGGATCGACAAAAAATTGTGCTTCTTCTCCAAAGCAAAAAGGATTCAAACTAATCTCAAAGTCAAAAACCGGATCAATGTGAAGGTTTTTTTCTTTTATATCCTTGCAACCTTTTTGGTCCTGGATTTCAAGACGAACCGTTTTTTCACCATAGGTTTCGTATTCAAATGCCGGATTGGGAAGATCAGAATAGTGTCCCGGTTCAAATGTCCAGAACCAGTTCTTAATTGCATTAAAAGGTGCATTGGAAAGATCTTCAAACTGAACTCTTGTGTCACATGTACTTATGGCATGATGTTGGAAATCTGCAAACGGAGAAGGATGTATAATTATCTTCATATCCTGGTAGGCTGCACAAACTTCCTGTTCACCAATAAAACTCTCCACATGCAGGGTAACATTATACTCACCTGCCTGCGGGAAAACATGATGGATGATACCTCCATGCGATACTTCTATGGTTTCCTGGTATCCATCGTCATTTTCAAACACCCATATACGCTGTTGGATTTCCTGCTCAGGATGGGGTTGCTCAGAACCAAAACCAGATAATTCCTTGAAGTATACAGGTGCCGTTTCACAGCGGGTTGAATCATTTTGATTGTCTATGATGGTAAACCAGGGGACAGGGTTAACACCAATTTTGATGTCAATTTCATCTTTAATATATGAATTGCTGCACTTATTCTGACCCTCTGCTTTAATTTCCAGTACCACCGTAGTGCCAGCATCTGAAAAGTGTGGATTATAAACCGGAGTTAAACTATTGGGTTGTGCTATCAAACCATTGCCAAACGAATCCTTTATTTGCCAAAAATAGTGATCTGAATAATTTACCTGTACCTGTCCTTCCGGTATTTGTATACCATTGGTTTGACAGG
>CAYMLS010000251.1:0-8018 GCA_964390665.1 uncultured Bacteroidales bacterium
AAAAAGTTTATTATCCACAAATTACACGAATTGACACTAATTTTAATGCCTGACATTCAGACAGATAAATATAATGGGTTCACGAAATTTAAAAATTCGTTTTCGTAGTGGACTCATTGTTTTATAAAATATATTTATTTATTGATTGATTTGGAAAACAGTGCTGGATTGTTTCTCCAGCACTGTCAAAATTTTCTATTCTTTGGGTGAAAGTACCAATGTGTCTTCGTTGGGATTACTTCCTTCAAACCTGATTTGTTCATCGGAGTTGATCTTCAAATACCAGTCATCTGAAAGCCCATCGAAATAGTCGGTATAAGAGAATGACATCCAAAACTCTGTTTGCCCGTCATCAGTATAGGTTCCCCATGTTCCGCCTCGGGTAGAATTGTCTTTTTGTGCTTCAACAGTGCCATCGGCATGAAAAGTAAACCCATAGCCTGCAAAATCATTGGTTTCATTGTCAAAATCTTCAATGAACAGATCGATTTTCCATGTTTTGGACTCAAGGTTGGATGTAAGACCTGCGGGTGTTAACGGGTAGTTGTTCTGACCGTCGTTGTTTCCCTGATTATCGCTTCCGTCACCATTGTTGCCCGGATTTTCATCCTGCTGTGGTGGATTATCTGGTAAGAGTTGGTCGATTTCTTCACAACTGGTAAAAGAAACTGTTAGTAAAAGTGCGAATAAACTTACAATGATTGATTTCATAGTTTTAAAATAATTTAAAGGTTAACATATAATGATTAATTTTTTTTATCTGAAAAACTGCCGATGATGCCTATCCGGACAGGGATGTATCTTCTTCCTCGTTGTGAAGCGATATGGAGGATACGTATATTTCTGGTCTGAAGAAAAACAGATCCACTTCTCCTGTAATGGTTACCCTTGAATTTTCCGTGAAGGGTGTGGATGGCATGCGTGAGGGATAAATCTCAACCCGCATAGTTCCGGTGTCATCTTTGAACAGGTAATAATCTTCGCCAATGTGTTCAACAATATACCCCTGCATACTCACAGTTTTATCGGTGAAACTATAGCGAATAGCATTATCTTTTATGTGTTGTACATGATGGATTTGAGAATTGCTACTTACGAACTGTGCATAGCTCATTGAAGAAATCATCAGAAAGGAAATCAAAACTAAATTTTTCATTTTTGTCTATATTAAGTTATTTTTAATAGATTAACTGAGACAAAAGTAGAACAAGAATTTGGAGAGAATTTGGAGAAAAGGGGTTGTTATTTGAAAAAAATCTCAAAAACATGCAGATTTTCTTCTTCCATCTTGTATTGGAAGGTAAACCCATAGATAGAGCATATCTGATCAACCATGGCTAATCCGATGCCGCGGTTTCCGGTGGTTCCTTTGGCAAAACGGCGTTTCAGGGATTCAGGATCCTGGTTGATCTTCAATCCGGGGTTATAGATCCTGAGCGATCCGGGTTGAAGGGTAATGGAGATATAACCCTTATCCAGGTTGTGTTTTACAGCATTTTTCACCAGATTGTTCATCATTACATTGGCCAGCCCCGGGTCCATTATCACTTTACATTCATTTAGTTGTGTCTGTAAAGAAATTTGACGCATTTGTATCATTTCATCAAAAAACAGCAGGGTGCTTTCCAGGTGCTTTTTCAGATCGATAGGCCGATTGTTTGCAAATTCACGGTTGCCAATCCGGCTGAGCAGCAGCAGCGATTTTTGGGTTTGGCTCAGCCGCGATGCCGAATGATGGATTTTGTTGATCTGTTCAACCCATTCACGGGGTATTGTTTTTTCATCAACCGACAACATATTTTCAGTCGTTGCTTTTATAATTGCCAGTTGCGTTTGCATTTCGTGCGATGTATTATCGTTAAACTCCTGAATTTTCTGATAATCCTGTTTGACCCTTACCAGAAGTTTCTCTAAAGAACTATTCATTTCAGAAAATTCGGTTATGTCGTTTTGGGGGAGATCAGGCAAAGGTTTTTCGGGATGAAATCCCTTGAGTAAACCCAATGTTGTGTAAAATGGGCTCCAAACACTGCGCGCCACCACAGGAATAATACCCAGAACAACAAGTATGATCAGCAGACTAAGTCCGAAAGTTACGGTAAGCGTACCTTTGATCACCGATTCACGATCGAGCAACAGATGTCGCAAAACGATGGTATGTTGGCTGTTATCAAATTCAATAGGAAAAAGCAGCTCCCTGTAAGGTGCCATTTCCATATCGCCGGTTTCCAGAATTAAGGTGTCTCTGAAAAGGGGGTGATCGGTAAGAGCGCCAGGCAGTATGTCTGCTACCATCTGGTATTGCGGCAAATCATTATGAATTTTGCTGTATTCCAGGATGCGTTCCATTTCGTAGGTGAGAAACTCATTGACTTCACTGCTGGAAATGTACTTAATCATAAAATACCCAAATATTGCGCTGACAATGATTACCGGCAACAGCCAAATAATCACACTGTGTGAAAACCGGTTGAGCAAACTTTTTTTGGCACGCTGGTTTGGCTTTTTGCTCATTCGTCTGTCGGATTAAGTTTGTATCCTACACCATAAACCGACTTGAGAGGATCTTTGGCGCCGGCTCCGGTTATCTTTCTTCTCAGGTTTTTGATATGAGAATAGATGAAATCGTAAGAATCTGCCATATCCATGTTGTCACCCCAAATATGCTCTGCTATTGCTTCACGGGTGAGTACCCTTGTGGGATTTGACATAAAGAAAAGCAAAATATCATATTCGCTGCGGGTAAGGTCTATGGTGTTGGTTTTTACGGCAACCTCTCTTTTGCGGGTATCCACTTCTATTAACCCGTGTTTTATTTTGCTGTTGCCATCCAGTTTTTTTCTGCGAAACAAGGCATGAACCCTGGCGATGAGTTCTGCCATATCAAAAGGTTTGGCAATGTAATCATCTGCACCGAGGTCGAGCCCTTCAACTTTCTGATGTATGGCATCGCGCGCCGAAACAATGATAATTCCTGATTGCGGATGGTTTTCCCTGATTTTTTCTATCAGGTCAAGACCACTTCCATCGGGCAGGTTGATGTCAACAAGGAAGACATCATACGAATAAAGCATTATTTTTTCCACTGCATGTTCAAAGCAAGTTGATGCATCGCATAAAAAATTTGCTGAGAGCAACGCTTTCCTGACCTCTGAAAGCAAATTTGGGTTGTCTTCTGTGATGTGGATCTTCATGAGTTCATATTTTAATCATAAACATTATTAACTCTCCGGGGGTCGGAATGTTTAATTGAAAATTGCCCTTTCTTTAAGTTCGAGGCGTCAGGCCCATTGATCTGACCGGAAATATTGTTGTATTCGTTTAACTGCATACCACTAGTTTTTCTGTTTATAATTTGATTAATTCGGTCCCTGTTCTTTTCTTAGGGGGGAGCTCGCCAACACGCTGACTGCATGTTTTCTCATACTACGAATTATCATTATGCGCGTGTACTTCGACATGCTCAGTAGAACTGTGTCAGAATTATTGTCATGGCCCGGTTCATTGCAAATGAACCATCACAACAAAAACAATGTTTACCATTGCATCTGAGGAGCATATCGACGGATCAAAAACAAAGGACGCTATTTCGGGTTTTCGGTCGGAGCATGGTGTCATGAAAAACAGATTGATCATATTGCCCTTTGCTTAGAAAACCTTAATTTCGAACCATGAATAAAGATTACGATTATATCATTGCAGGATCTGGGCTGGCCGGGTTAAGTTTGTTGTATCATATGCTTCAGCATGATGTTCTCAAAACAAAAAAGATCCTTGTTGTTGATCCCATGAAAAAGAAAGACAATGACCGTACATGGTGCTTTTGGGAAAAACAACAGGGACCCTTCGAGTCCATCGTTTGCCATCAATGGAAAACACTCCGCTTTTTTTCGCATGATGTTGAAAGAGAGTTTGAGATGGAAAACTACCGGTATAAAATGATTCAGTCGGGCGATCTTTATCAACTGACACAGGAGCATGCCTCCGGATTTCCCAATGTGGTGTTCATCCATGAAAAGATCTCTGATATTGTTGAGAAAGACGATCTGGCGATTGTAAAAACAGATGTCAAGGAATATGCAGCAGACTATGTTTTTAATTCAACAGGCCTTTTTCATCCTGAAATGAATGAGCAAAACACACTGCTGCAGCATTTTACAGGATGGTACATCAAAACCGCCAAACCTGCATTTAACAGCAGTATCGCAACCCTGATGGATTTCCGGTTGAACCAGAAGCACGGAACGACCTTTATGTATGTGCTACCCACAAAAGATAACGAGGCGTTGGTGGAATATACCTTGTTCAGTGAAAAGACCCTGAAACCCGAAGAATATGAAAGAGAACTCCGCAGATACATTCGCGAAGACCTGAAGGTTGAAGATTACGAAATTACCCATACGGAATTTGGTGTGATACCCATGTCGAAAGCCCGTTTCAACCGCTATCAGGGGAAAAATAACAGGATCATCAACATCGGCACCGCCGGTGGTTTTACCAAGCCCAGCACAGGTTATACCTTTCAGTTTGTTCAGAAGCACCTGGAAGAGGTGGCCATTCGCCTGAAGAACAACCAATCTCCCGCCATCAAACCCACATGGACTGAAAAAAAGTTTTTGTGGTACGATCTTACGTTACTTGATGTTTTGATGACAGGCAGTCTGACCGGCGAAAAGATATTCACCAGCCTGTTTAAAAAAGTAAAACCCGAAAGAATTCTCGCATTCCTTGCCAATGACAGCGGTTTTTGGGAAGAATTCAAAATCAGAAATGCTGTGCCCATTATCCCTTTTTTCTTATCTGGAATGAAGCAGTTGATGGGAGGGAAACAGACAGCAAACCCATAGCAGGATTGTTTTGTTTCTGCGGTTATTTTGTTCAGTAGGTTGAGTTGGGATATTTTCTTTGTTCCTGATCTCACTCGTAGACTCACTCCGTTTTCAAACTATCCACCGGATTCATCCTTGCCGCTGACCATGCTTGCGAAAAAGCAGCACCTGTGCCCACGATGGCAGCAAGAGCGCCTGCCAGCAGAAACAAATACCAATGATCAGCCAGGCTGATCCTGTAGGCAAAGTTTTCCATCCAACGACTTACCACATATGCCGCCACTGGCCAGGCAATCAGGTTTCCAATCAGTATCCATCGCCATAAATCGCGGAAGAGCAGGTGTAATATTTGCGACAATGATGCTCCCAGGGTTTTACGAATGCCAATTTCCTTGAACTTTTTGTTGATGCTGAAAGATGTAAGGGCAAACAATCCCATAAAGGAAATGATGATGGCAATGATCGCCGCCGCACCGGTGAGCTTGTTCAGATCTTCCTCATGGCTGTACATTTGGGTAAATTTATCATCCACAAAAAAGTATTCAAAAGAATAATTGGGATCGGTATCTTCGAATTTGTCTTTTATCCAGTCCATGGTTTTTGCCCTGTTTTGGGGTGTCATCCGGATACTGATGCGGGTGATCCAGGGATCATATAGGGTAAAGGCAAGCGGATCGATACCGTTATGCAACGATTGAAAATGGAAATCAGCCACCACTCCGATCACCCGTCCTTTCTTTTCCCAGATGATCACCTCTTCCCCGACAGGATTTGTCATTCCCATCAACCTGGCCGTTGCCTGGTTGATAATGATGGCATCATGATCTGTTCCCATGTCAGGGTCAAAGTCGCGCCCTTCAACGATCTGCATTCCGAAAGTTTTGACGTAATCATGCTGAATGCGATTCTCGTAGAGCATGATGGCAGCATTGGGGTGGTCTGTTGCTCTGCGGAAATTCTGCAAAGTCATGTTCTCACCCACCACATCCTGTGAGGCTGTTACCGCCAGAACAGATGGATTCTGCTCCAATTCTGCTTTAAGTATGGGGTATGCATTCCGGATGGTTTGGGTGATTCCGCGAACAGAAACTACATTTTCGCGGGCAAACCCCAGGTCTTTATCCTGCATATAATGAACCTGCCTGTTGAGTAACAATACACTGGTAATGAGAAATATGGAGATGGTAAACTGGAAGATCACCAATACCTTACGGATCAATTGCGAGGCATATGAACTTTTGGTAAGTCCTTTCAGCACCACAACGGGTTGAAATCCGGAAAGATACAAAGCAGGATAGATGCCGGCAACGATTCCTGTGATCGTCACCAGTAAAACAATTCCGACAAACATTGCAGGGTTGTGCCAGTATTCCAGTCTGAAATCAGCATCCAGTAATGACGAAAATCCGTTGATAAAGAGTTCATTGAACATCAGGGAGAGCAGAAAGGCAAACATGGACACCAAAAGAGATTCTCCCATAAATTGGAAAACAAGGTGTTTGCGGAAAGCGCCCAAAACTTTGCGCATTCCTATTTCACGCATGCGTTTCTCTGATTGCGAGGTCACCAGGTTCACAAAATTAAATACAGCAATCACGATCACCGCCAGGGCAAGGAACGAAAAAATGTAAACGTTGCGGATGTTGCCTGTCAGGGCGGTATCAAATCCAAAACCGGAGTAAAGATATATCCGCTTCAAAGGCTGAAGTCCATGGTTTCCCGTCATTCCATATTGTGCATATCTCTCATGAAAAATGCGATCGGCCACTCCGGTAGCTTTCTCTTCAAAAACACCGGTATCTGTCCCTTCTTTTTGGAGCAGGTAGGTTGGGAATGTGACTGCACTCCTCTCCACAATATTGTTGTCCGGTTGTTCAAGAGAATGGAATGAGGCCAACATATCAAACTGCAGGTGAGAATTGGCAGGTGGGTCTTCCATGATGGCAGTAACCTGATAATCCAGTCCCCGAATACTTATAATTTTGTTTACAGGATTGGTGTCGCCGAAGTATTTTTGGGCCGACGACCGGGTTAATACCACGCTGAATGGTTTTTTGAGCGCCAGGGATGGGTTTCCCTGCTCAGTGCGAAAAGTAAATATGTTGAAAAATGTTGAATCTGCCCATAACACCTGATCGTCTGTAAAGCGGATATCATCGGCGATCACCTCACTGATCCCCCAGTTGTAAACCCTGCAAAACAACTCTGTTTCGGGCACCTCTTCCAGCACGTGTTGGCCGGTTTCACCACTGGTGAAGGCAGCGGAAAGCTCTTTCTGATCGGCCAGAGAACCTTTGATGGTCATCCGGTATATACGGTCTGAGTTCTCATGGAAGTTGTCAAAACTCAACTGGTGGTAAACAAAAATGAGCATCATGACAAACACAGAATATCCCAACCCCAAACCTATGATGTTGATCAGTGTATGGGTGCGGTTTTTCAAAAGTATGCGCCAGGCAATTTTTAAATAATTCCAACTCATAGCAATACAGAATTTAATTTCTTTATACTTCTCTTTGTCAAATATTAGTCCATCTGTATGAAAACACTGAACCACAGGTGTTCAGGTAAATATAGTTTTACCTCCGCTCCTCCGGAGTGTACGATAGTGAACGCCTGTATGTCATAGGCGGACATTCTGAGTGAAAATACATGCCGGATAAGTATGTTAGGGATACATAAATGTAGATGACAAAAGTAAATGTTTTTTGGTTGGCGATAGAAGATCCTGAGATATCAACAGTATGCCTGCACAACAGACCTTTAAACTCCGGGGAATGGGAATTTATTTTAGTGTCTGAAGATTATTTTGGTGCGATGTTATATTGTCCATTATCGACCACGCACATGAAAAAACGAACACTTCAGCTGTTTGTAATTTGATTAAACATGTCCCCGTCCTTTTTTTACAGGAGATCTCGCCAGCAGGCTGACTGCATGTTTTACCATGCTGCGAATGATAATTATGCGCGTGTACTTCGGCATGCTCCGTAGAACTGTGTTAAAAATTTTATCATGGATCGGTTCATATTTTTTCCTAAAATCTGAATGATTGAATCAGGAAGTTATAATTGAAAATGATCGTTAACTTTTCTTAACCTCAACCGTTCCTACCCTCTCTTCACCCACACCCGCTTCCCATCAAAGGTAACGGCCAGTTTCATGATGTGCTGGCAGCCTTGCTGGCGC
>CAYMLS010000252.1:0-7927 GCA_964390665.1 uncultured Bacteroidales bacterium
GATTCAAAAACGAGAATAACGCAGTATTTGGCGTTTTCTTGCAAAGACTAAATAATATTTTTGAAAATAATGGGCAAAGATAAGCAGATTCGTGCCAGAAAGTTCAATTCTTAAGGTAATATTCTTAATTTTGATAAATTTTAAATTACAGACCTGACAGGTTAAATCACCAACCAAAAAGCCAACACGTTCAATGAAGTATAATTTTTATTCCATCAAAAGAACTGCAATACTGCTCCTGTTCATCATCACTGTATTGTTTTCATGCAGTGATGAGCCTTCAAATAATGTTACCTCTTCATTGGAGAAAAATGACAGAAACATCGTGCTAATGCATCCTACAGTTAACAATATCAGGATATTTCATGAATTGATCAGTCAGAGTATTTTCCCTTTGCCCGAAGACATCAATATAGTAGGTGTTTATCACCAAAAAAGTGCTTACGATTACACCCTTTCTGAAGAATACCTTAAAATCAACGATTTGCCTCGATTTTCTTTATATGGCATCTCTTCATCCATAGATGCCGGGGATCTTTATCGTGAGAATAGTTTTACCCCCGATATCATCAAATTGTTTGAAAACAGCGAGGGAATGTTTTTTATGGGAGGCCCGGATATTCCACCTTCCATGTACAACGAAAAAACCAGTTTACTTACCGTGGTCACAAATCCTTACAGGCATTTTCTGGAAGCATCAGTGCTTTTTCATCTGCTGGGTGGCTATCAGAATGAGAACTATATTCCATTGCTTGAAAAGAACAAAAATTATATGATCCTCGGCATTTGCTTAGGTATGCAAACCATGAATGTTGCCACAGGAGGAACACTGATCCAGGATATTCCTTCAGAAGTTTATGGTCTGCAAACGGTTGAAGAGGTGATAGGTTTGCCTGATCATATGCAGCATCGTAATTACCACAGGTATTTTGCCATGGATGATGATCTTAGTTACGGATATCTTCATCCGGTAAAGGTGCAAAAAGGTCATATGCTTGCCATTGCAGGAGATTCTGTTTTGCAACCTGTTGTGGAAAGTTCTCATCACCAGGCAGCAGACCGTATTGGGAAGGGATTTGAAGTTACCGCTACTTCTGTTGATGGAAGAATAGCAGAGGCACTTGAACATACTGTTTATCCAGGGGTATTGGGCGTGCAGTTTCATCCGGAAAGAACCTATCTTTATGATCAGGATCAAAAATTGCGTTTTACTCCTCAGGATGACGAAGGAATCAACTTTTCAGAAACTTATTCCGGAGAAAAAGGCGAAAATTTTCATAGAAGATTTTGGAAAAATATAAGTAATCTGTTGACGGATAAACAGAACAAAGAAAATTAGGAATCCGTTGCGCTTTGGCAGCAAGGAGAGGTTGGCAGGGTTGATTATTATACCTTGTGTGCAATCTGTTTTTATCGTTGAAACAAAGCAAGAAAAGGTTTGTTAGTAGAGTATGTATAGAATTTTAATGCAAGTATTCATATTGTATCTGTAACTTAATTATTAACTTTTTGATTTTAAAACGCATGCGAACATATGGTTTTATTTTAATTTTAGGGGCAATATTGTTTTCCTCAGTGTCTAAGGCACAGGAAAGAGAAGACAGGGTTGCAGAAAAAATAGCAGAAAGCCCCGATAAAGAGTTTGTTGTGTATAAATTTGATATGAAAGAACAGATCGCAGCACCTGTTCTGCGTAATACACAAAGAGCTTTTGAAGAAGCGGACAGTCTTGATGCCGACTTCATACTTATTCATATGAATACCTACGGTGGTCAGGTAAACATTGCTGATTCCATAAGAACACGTATCATGCAATCCAGAATTCCTGTGATCGTTTTTATTGATAACAATGCTGCTTCTGCAGGCGCCCTGATCTCTATTGCCTCTGACCATATCTATATGCGTCCGGGAGCCAATATGGGTGCTGCCACTGTTGTAGATCAAAGTGGAGAAGTGGTACCCGATAAGTTTCAGTCTTACATGCGCAGTACCATGCGTAGCACGGCAGAAGCCAAAGGACGAGACCCCAATATTGCAGAAGCCATGGTGGATCCGTCTGTGGTAGTGGAAGGGGTCAGTGAAGAGGGAAAAGTGCTTACTTTTACGGCTTCGGAAGCAATGAAATGGGGATTTTCTGAGGGAATGGCAGAAAATGTGGAAGAAGTCATGCAAAATGCCGGCATTGAAAACTATTCCATCATAGAGCAACAACACACCGGATTAGACAAGATTATTAATTTCCTTATCAACCCGGTCGTTAGCGGTATTCTGATCATGCTTGTACTTGGGGGTATCTATTTCGAATTGCAAACGCCTGGTATCGGTTTTCCCATTCTGGCATCTCTTGTGGGTGCAATTCTTTATTTTGCACCCCTTTACCTGGAAGGATTGGCCGCAAACTGGGAAGTAATTCTTTTTGTATTGGGTCTGGTGCTCATTGCCGTAGAAATATTTGCCATTCCCGGATTTGGTATTGCCGGAATACTGGGGATCCTGTTCATGGTTTCCGGATTGGCTTTCGCTATGCTTGGTAATCAGGGACCCGATTTTTCAATGGTTCCGGCATCAGAAATAGGTCGTGCATTTTTTATTGTGATCATCGCCTTCTTTTTGTCGGTATCCAGTTCTATCTACCTGGGAGCCAAGTTGCTCCTCAACAGGGGTAGAATAGGTAACGCACTGGCGCTGAATACCATTCAGGACACTTCTGCCGGATTTTCCTCTGCCAACATTCAAATGGTTTCATTGATCGGTAAAACAGGTGTTGCCTATACGATGCTGCGTCCGAGCGGAAAAGTTGAAATTGACGATGATGTTTTTGATGCCACCGCACTCACAGGCTTTGTAGATAAAGGTGAACAGGTTAAAGTAGTGAAACATGAAACATCACAGATCTTTGTAGTGAAAGTATAACGTTTGAATCTTTTATCACCCTTAAAACCCGGAGGATAATGATCTTAAATAGTGTCAGCAAAAAAAACCATGATTTCATCTGATCCACTTAAAGAAAATCTCAGGTTCAGGGATTGCAATGGTTCAAAAACAGTGAATCTGTTTTAGAAAATACAGGCAAAAAAGATAAATCATTCATCAACTGATTCTTTTTCAGAAATCAGAATTACTCATTCAAAACACACAAAAGCATGTTTAAAGAAACAATTGTTCATTCAGGAGTTCGTTTAGAAGTAGAGCTTGGAAATATTGTAGAACAAAATGATGCTGATGCCATTGTGAATGCAGCCAATGCATTTTTAAGGATAGGAGGTGGAGTAGCAGGTGCCATACATCGCAAAGCAGGACCAGAAATGGAAAAAGAAGCCATGAAACTGGGACCAATTAAACCTGGCGAAGCGGTCATTACCAAAGGATATGATTTGCCCAATAAGCATGTAATACATGTTCTTGGGCCTGTTTACGACAGAGATATTCCCCACGACCTGATCCTGGCCAATGCGTATAAAAATGCCCTGGAGTTAGCCGAGAAAAATAATATCGAAAGCATTGCTTTCCCTGCCATTTCCACAGGTGCTTTTGGTTATCCTGTTGAAGAAGCTGCTGAAATTGCGCTCAATACCATCTACAAAACAATGCCTGCACTCAAATCGATCAAAAGAATCAAACTGGTTATTTACGGAAAAGAAGATTATAAAGTCCATGCAGAGACGCTCAAGAAACTTTAAGGTTTCCAGGATATCCAATGTTTACTGATCTCTTCTGCAATCATTATGTGTTGCATTATGCGATCATCATAAGTGATAAAAAAACGCATTTAATTTCAGTTTTCCTGTCGAAAAGGCAGCAGGCACCAGGTTTGGCATGCTGCGAATGATAGTCCTCCGCGTGTATGTCAAAATTTTTGTCATGCCACGGTTCATCATCCCTTTTTCCGAAAAAAGTAAAACTCTTTCAGTTCAAATTTTACCCATACATATGAAAAATGTAAATATCAATTCTCCTCTTTATACAGATCTCTATCAATTGACCATGGCCCAGGCATATTTTGATCATCGCATGCACGAACAAAGGGCAGGTTTTGACTATTTCTTCCGTAAAATTCCTTTTAACGGAGGATACGTTGTATTTGCCGGTTTGCAGGAATTGCTCGACATCGTTGAAAACTGGCATTTTTCTGATGAGGATATCTCATTCCTGAAGGAATCTGGTTTTTCACAGGCGTTTCTCGATTACCTGAAAGATTTCCAATTCAAAGGAGATATTGTTTCTGTAAGAGAGGGGGAGATCGTCTTCCCCTTTGAACCCGTTGCCAGGGTTGAAGGCACTTTACTGGAAACCCAATTGATTGAAACACTGCTGCTCAATACATTGAATTATCAATCACTGATCGCTACCAAAGCGCAAAGAATCAGATTTGCAGCAGGAAACGATAGTGTGCTTACCGATTTCGGATTAAGAAGGGGGCAATCATATGGATCTTTGCAAGGGGCACGCGCGGCAATTATCGGTGGATTCAACAGCACTTCCAATGTACTTGCCTCGCAAAAATACGATATACCTCATTCAGGTACCATGGCGCATAGTTTTATTGAAAGTTTTGGTGATGAACTGGAAGCCTTTCGTGCTTATGCCAAAGTTTTTCCCAAATCAAGTGTTTTCCTGGTAGACACCTATAACACCCTTTACAGTGGTATCCCCAATGCCATTAAAGTTGCCGGAGAAATGCAAAAAGAAGGGAACAATCTGATGGGCATCAGACTCGATAGTGGCGACCTTGCTTATCTGTCGAAAAAAGCGCGTGAAATGCTCGATTACGATAAACTTTTTGATGTAAAGATCGTGGTTTCCAATCAACTGGATGAATATGTCATCAAAAGCTTAAAAGAGCAAAAGGCTCCCATTGATGTCTTTGGCGTAGGTACAAGTCTGATTACCGCTAAACCTGATGCAGCCCTTGATGGTGTTTACAAAATTGCTTTTGTTAATGACAGAGACGTGCTGAAAATATCCGACAACCTTTCCAAAACAACTTTGCCTGGAAAAAAGAAAATTCTCAGGTATTTTGATCGCGATGGCATGTTTTACGCTGATGCTGTTGTACTGGACAAAGAAACCGATACTGAAATGATGATACATCCTTTCGAAAAGCATAAGTCGCTGTACCTGAAAGACATGAAGTGCGAAAACATCTACCATACCGCCATGAAAAATGGTGAGATCGTTACTGACAATGCCAAACCAGCAGATATTTATAAGAGACTCAAAACAAGAATGAACCTTTTCCCGGTAGAACACCAGCGATTCGATTATCCCCATATTTATAAAGTGGGAATAAGCCCTGCACTGATGAAAACCAGGGAGGACTTGCTTAAAAAGCATCAAAAACTTCCTTTGGAAGACCGTTTTTCCTAAGATTTACGGAATTCCTGCTCTCGAAATAAATTGCTTTTAAATCAAAAACAAGAATGATGGATACTCTGATAATTGTAGATGTACAAAATGATTTTTTACCCGGCGGATCTCTTGCTGTGCCTGAAGGTGACAAAATTATTCCTGTGATCAATGCCTTGCAGAAAAAATTTGAACTTGTGGTGGCAACCCAGGACTGGCATCCCCAAAATCATGGAAGCTTTGCTTCCAATCATGAAGGAAAAGAGCCTTTTGAAAAAACGATGCTCGAAGGATTGGAGCAGATCCTTTGGCCCGATCACTGTGTGCAAAATAAAAAAGGCGCTGACTTCTCTGCGCAACTTCAAGTCAATCAGATCGAAGCCATCTTCAGGAAAGGGATGGAAACAAAAATCGATTCCTACAGTGGTTTTTTTGATAATGGCAAAAAAAAGTCGACCGGACTGGCAGATTATCTGAAGGGCAGGGGAGTAGACCGTGTTTTTGTGACCGGACTGGCTGCTGATGTTTGTGTGGGATTTACAACACTTGATGCACTGGAACTTGGTTGAAAATGCCACCAAACCCATTGACGGGCAAAACTGGTCAAAGATGAAAAATGATATCACCGGTAAAGGTGGTAAAATAATTTCTGCTGACGCTGTTTAGAAAAAGGTCAGAGGTTAAAAACCGGGTTAAATATATGCTCCATATAAGGCAATTTAAAATATTGTAAACCAGTTTTTAGAAAAATTAAATCTCTGGGTGTCACCGGAAAATAACCTCCCTTACGACATCTTTTTTCATCTCTTTGTTGATCATACCGGCAATTTTGGTTTTTGCCCGGGTAAGTTCTTCCCGCAGTGGGGCAGAACGTAAATACACGATCAGTAGTTTGTCTTTGTAATAAACCTTTTCGGTAAACTGGTGGATGTGATCGCCCATGATCTGTTGCCACATGGAATGTATCTTTACCTCTGTGATCCTGTCCTCTATCTGATAAGCCTTCAGGAATTCTTTGATCACATCTCCTAAACTTTGTTCGTTGCTTCTACGTTGCATGAAAAATTGATTTGAGCAGGATGAATAGTTCATCAAATATAAGGCAAAGAGTTGGTTTTATGTTCGTCACAGATCAAATTTTTGTTTCATACCTGGATATCTGAATGATACCTTTTAAAGAAAATGCAAATGATCGCAGTAAACAATCATTGATGATCAGCCTTAGACGAAGTAAATCCGTTGCATCTGTGTTTCATGATTATTTAGTGCTTTTTAATTGAGTGTTCATACTTTTTTAAATGTGTTAGGTTGCACTATTAATTCTTCATTCTCAAAAATACCGGTAAAAAGAAGAATATGCCAAACAGCGAAA
This sequence comes from uncultured Bacteroidales bacterium, assembly GCA_964390665.1. Taxonomy (GTDB): domain Bacteria; phylum Bacteroidota; class Bacteroidia; order Bacteroidales; family UBA7960; genus SKVR01. The sequence continues at coordinate 6,719 of CAYMLS010000252.1, forward strand.
ATACCAACCCACCCATCGTGCCAGCGGCAAATGCAAACCAGAAAGCTTCACGTTGCCCAACCACAAATGGTATCAAACCTATAACCGTGGAAAGAATGGTAAGCAATACAGGGGTTATTTTGTACTGAAAAGCCTTCAGATACAACCGAATATGATGCCTGCGAGAATACTGGTTGCGAAAATTATTGAAGTCATTCAAAATATAAAGTCCTGCATTGACCGATAACCCGCTGAGAAGAATAAATGCTGCCCACCCGCCCTGGTCAAAATTCAGGTCAAACAAGTAAAATGTGAGAAATAATCCTATAAAAGAAACCGGAATTAAACCGATGATCGCCAGGGGCTGAAGCAATGATTCAAGCAGGATGGCACAAACAAAGTATATGATGGCAATAACCAGCAGGATCAGCAGATACTGGCTTTCCTCCTCCTGCTGCCAGTCCCACACCGGGTCTTTTGCAGTATATCCGGTGGGTAGTTCAGCACTGATCTCTTCAATGAGTTGGTTTTTAACCCTTTCCTCCAGCAGGTGAGGGCCGGCAAAGTTAAAATTAACATTCAGGCGATACTGCTGATTGTATTTGTAAATATCGTTACCGGTGGTTTTTTTGTTTAATGATACAAAGCGGTTGATCTTCAAAGATTCATCCCTGATGAGCATGGGTTGGTTTTCAAGATCCCACACCGAATATTCGCGGTGGATATCAGAAACCAGTCGCAAAGGGTAGGTCGTATTTTTGTATGTGATGGGTGGACCGTTCTGAAACATAATTTTTTCATTCAAAGCATCAAACAGATCATACAGGGTTATCTGATGCAGTGCCATCATGCCAGGGTTTGTCTGAAGAAAGAACTCGTTTCTGGTTTTCCCCTGCCAGGGATTACCTCCTGAAATCGTTATTTTATTTACCCTCGGATTCTCGCCGGCCCTCTCCTGCAGTTTCTGGGCATACCGGTAAAGCTGATCATAATTGTATCCCTCTAATACAATACTGCTGTTTCCTCCCTGAGATCTCAACACATTGGAGAATCCCTGACCAACACCCCAAACATTCCATTCTGCCCCACCTATGCTGATCGCTTTTTGAATAATACTCCCCTGCAATATGTGTGGAAACCCGCTCTGGTCGTGTTCAGGGTGAAAAAGTATGGTAATAATTCCGTATTCCGGAGATGTAACCCGGGTTTGAAACTGTTCTATCTCAGGAT
>CAYMLS010000253.1:0-7870 GCA_964390665.1 uncultured Bacteroidales bacterium
GTTCCGTGGTTTTCCCCGTTTTGGGTTGGGTATATTTCCATGGCAACCCCCATCGCATATTCCTGAATTCCATTGAACGGCCAGCATTTCGGATCAGGGTGGTAACTTCCGGATTCCATTGCCCTATGGCCACATAATGATCTTTGAATGCCAGATCATTACCCGAAACAAAAACCCTGTAAAAGAGTTGTGCGATCTCATCCTCAGGATTCTGCTGAAGACGCCGCAACATTTCTTCCCGTACCTTTTTGGTACCTACCCAATAGCACATGACAAATATTTTTACTGAAAAGATATCACAATACTGCTATACAGCTGATCTCCACATCAACACCCATGGGTAAACCAGCAACCTGAACAGTTTCGCGTGCAGGTTGCATATCCTTAAAATAAGCGCCATAAATCTCGTTTACCAGAGGAAAATGCTTCATATCAGAAACAAAAATACTACACTTTACTACATTTGAAAAATCCATCCCTGCTTCCTGTATGATGGCATGAAGATTTTTCATTACCTGCTCTGTATGCATTTTAATATCACCTTTTGCCAGTTCACCGGTATCCGGGTTTATGGGGATCTGACCGGATACATACAAAGTGTCTCCTGTCATGATTGCCTGATTATAAGGACCAATGGGTTCGGGTGCTTTCGATGTTTTAATAACTTTCTTCATAGGAGTAAAATTTGATTTTTACAGGGATTCGTTGTGGTTTGCCAGAATTGTTATCGTATTTGTAACATCATCATGGCCTTGTTCACCAAAACAATTCAAGGGTTTTAAATAAAACAATGACCTTTATAATAAACTATAACAAGTCAAACAAGCAAATGATCAACTTTTCCAAAGTTATAATAATAGGTCTCTTCTTATTTCTGTTTTGCCATACATCCCCGATGATGTTTTGGAAGGGGTTGAGCTGAAAGATCAGGCAGTTCAGCAGCGCAAAAAAACTCACACATACCAGGAACAACATTATTCCCTGTAATACAACCTTTTAACACGTGCAGCCACAGACGTAAAAACCTCATAAGGGATGGTTTGAAGAATTTCTGCGATTTTTTCGACCGGGAGTTGCGTTCCAAAAACCTCTACCTCATCACCTTCTTTTACATCAAGACCAGTAACATCCAGCGTACACATATCCATAGAGATGTTTCCAAGAAATGGTGCTTTTTGTCCATTCACAAGCAGATATCCTTCCAGCATACTTCTTCTCAATCCATCGGCATAACCCAGGGGTACAATGGCAATTTTTGTGTCCTTTGAGGTTTTACCTGAACGGTTGTATCCAACTGTTTCGCCCGCTCTGATGGTTTTGATCTGCGAAACCACCGATCGGAAACTCATCACCGTTTGTAAAAGATCCCTGATGTTGGGATTTCCATCCACGCCATAGAGTCCGATGCCCAGGCGCACCATATCCAATTGCATGTGCGGAAAACGTGTGATCGCTGAAGTATTAGATACATGCCTCAGAAACTCATATTTCAGATGTTTCGAGATCATGTCACATATTTTTTGAAAAGATGAAAACTGATACCGGGTGAAGTCGTCAAATTTTTCCTGATCGCTGGCAGCAAAATGAGAGAAAACAGAAGCGACTTTAATCTGCGGATGATTGTCAAGTATTTGAAGAACTTCAGGAATCTCTCCGGGTAAAAACCCAAGCCGGTGCATCCCGGTATCAACCTTCAGATGAATAAAGAAAGGTTCATGGGAATCTTGTATATCGGTGGCAAATTTCGCAATGCGTTTCAGAAGGGGTAAAGAATATACTTCGGGTTCCAGATGGTACCTGAACAAAATATCCAGGTTATAAAGTTCGGGATTCAAAACCACTATGGGCAGAGAAATATCTGCATTGCGAAGTTCTTTTCCTTCGTCGGCAAAAGCAACAGCAAGATAATCAACATGATTGTACTGAAGAACACGGGCAATTTCATAGCTACCACTTCCATAGGAAAAAGCCTTCACCATGCACATGATACGTGTTCCGGTGCGAAGAAATTTTTTGTAAATATTCAGGTTGTGAGTCAAAGCATCCAGGTTGATCTCCAGGAGTGTTTGATGATCTTTTTGCTGGAGCAGACCAATGATCTTTTCGAATCCAAAATCTCTTGCCCCTTTTACCAAAACACCCTGATTTCGAAAACGGGAGGAATCAAAATCTGCCATAAAATCATGGGTGCTTTTATAATAAACTGTTTTGATCTCCTCAAAGCATGAGGCAGCATTTTCCAGTTCAGTCCCAATGGCAAAAAACTGATCTATCCGATGCGCTTTTAGCAAACCCGCAACCTCTGCATAAAGGATCTCTGGTGCCATACCCGTTTGAAGAATATCTGAAAGGATCACCGTTTTTTTCTTCTGCTTTACCTGATTTTCCATAAAGTCAAGTGCTACAGACAGAGACAGAAGGTCGGAATTATATACATCGTTGATAATGGAGCAGTCGTTGATACCCTGTAACATTTCAAGGCGCATGGAAACAGGTTGCAGATTCATGATCCTTTTTTGCAACGTATGGGTATCATACCCTTTCAGGATCATAAACAGGATACAGTGCATGGCATTCTCAAACGAAGCTTCATCAAAAAAAGGGATGTTGAAAAACATGTACCCCATTCCTTCAACAAATATTTTTGTTTCAAAGCCTACCGGAGAGCGTTTTCTCTCTTTCACCTGCAAAAATGATCCGGTCTTACTGCCCCAATCATAAGTTTTCACATGAGAATGTTTTTGTTGCCAAAGGCATATCACATCATTGAGTAAACCGTGATCGTTTCTGTAGATCAACCATTTTACACCGGTAAAAAGTTTGAGTTTTTCATGGATCTTGGTTTGTCGGTCAGGAAATCCCTCATCGTGGGCAGGTCCAATATTGGTAAAAATGCCAAAGTTGGGTTGGAGGATGTTTTTGAGATTTTCCATTTCATTTGGCATAGAGATACCCGCTTCAAAAACGCCCGTATCATGTGCTGCTGTCATTTGCCATACCGAAAGGGGAACACCCGTCTGAGAGTTATAACTTCTCGGATTTTTTACCACATAATGATCTGATGACAGCAATTGAGACAACCATTCTTTCACAATAGTTTTTCCATTGCTACCTGTAATGGCAGTAACCTCCGTTTGAAACTTTTCACGATGCCAGGCGGCTAATTGTTGAAGCGCCTGCAAAGTATTTTCAACAATTATAAAAGATACATCTTTCTGCAGCAAAGGGTCAGTAGGCAGTTGTGATACTACAAAACACTTCACCCCTTTGTGGATGAGATCAGCAATAAATTTGTGTCCGTTGTTTTTGGAAGTGACCAGGGCAAAAAACACCGTTTGGCCGGGAAACAGCAATCGTCTGCTGTCAGTCAGCAAAAGTCTTACCGACGGGACATCGCTTGGTTGTCCTGTCAATTGACCTTTTGTAGCGTTGGCGATCTGTTTTGGTGAGTACATTCAAAAGCATAAGATTAAACCATCGGGTTACAATAGCATATCCTCCGAATCGTCCTCTAATTTTTTCAATTCGTCTTTATCCTTATCGGTATCTTCTTCGAGGGCAGAAATTTTCAGGGGATTTTGGTTGATTTCCTCGTATAACTTTCTGTTTTTGAAAATATCAACCGCAGTATAAATGGCTTCGCGGAAAGATTCGGGAGAAGCAGTATTTTTGCCCGCTATTTCGAACGCGGTTCCGTGGGCAGGTGAAGTTCTTACAAAAGGCAGTCCGGCAGTGAAGTTAACCCCTGCCTGGAAAGACATAGATTTGAAGGGTATGAGTCCCTGGTCGTGATACATCGCCAGGATACCATCAAATTCTTTCAGGTTGCCCGATCCAAAGAAACCATCGGCCGGGTAAGGGCCAAAAACCAAAATGCCACTATCAAAAGCCTTTTGTATGGTAGGAATGATGACAGTTTCCTCTTCCACACCCAAAACACCTTTGTCGCCGGCATGGGGGTTCAATCCCATAATGGCAATTTTGGGCCGGGTGATGCCGAAATCCTTCTTTAAACTATGATGAAGAATTTTAATTTTTTGCATCAGAAGATCTTCGGTGATCAATTGGGGAACTTCTCTTAGCGGCACGTGACCAGTGATCACGCCGATACGCATTTGCTGACTAACCATCAACATCAGAAAATCACTGGTATCAAATTTACCTCCGAGGTATTCGGTATGCCCGGGAAAGTTAAAATCCTTACTTTGAATATTCTGTTTATTGATCGGTCCGGTAACCAAAACATCGATCAGACCAGAGGAAAGATCAAGTGTTGCCGCCTCTAATGCCATAAAAGCTGCTTTTCCTGCCACATCAGTGCTTTGCCCCAGGTCGACCTTTATTTCCTGTGTAATCACATTAACCAGGTTTATTTTCTGCTTTACTGCCTGCCCGGCAGAACGGATAACATTAAATGACATATCGCCAAGGTTCAGTGCTTTGCGATGGTAAGAAGCCACTTTGGAACTACCGTATAAAACCGGCGTAAAAAAATCAAAAATTCTGTTGTCCTGCAAACTTTTTAAAATAACCTCATAGCTGATACTGTTTACATCGCCATGTGTTATCCCTACCCTTAGAGGAGTTGTATTCTGATCATGAAGATTTAAATCTTTCTCGTTTTCCATTTTTTTAAAATACTTGTTTTTATGAAGCGGCTAAGTTACAATATTAATCTGTTTTGCTGTCGAGGTTTGTTATAAAATCATAAAGCAATCTCACCCCCGAAGCCGTTGCCCCTTTGCTACGGTAGGAATCTGCGCTGTCAGAAAAAGCAGTGGAGGCAATGTCGAGATGTATCCATGGATAGCTGATGAAATGTGCCAGAAATTTTCCGGCAGTGATCGTTCCTGCACCTCTGCCTTTTCCCAAATTCCTGATATCGGCTACATCTGATTTCAAATCTTCGCCATACTCTTCCCAGAAAGGCAGTTCAACGATCTTTTCAAAAACATTCCATCCACTCCTGCCCAGTTTATTCATAAATTCAGAAGCATTCTCATGCATGGCAGCAATGGCATATCTGCCCAGTGCTACCTGGGCAGCACCAGTCAGGGTGGCAAGATCAACAACCAACCGCGGATCATATTCTTTTGCATGCAGCAAGGCGTCTGCCAGTATTAATCTCCCCTCGGCATCGGTATTGATGATCTCCACTGTTTTCCCGTTTTTATAGCGAATCACATCCCCAGGTACCATGGCATCGCCGCCAGGTCGGTTATCGGTACAGGGAATCAGTCCTATGGCATAAACCGGCACTTTATTTTTAGCAAGGGCGTACATGGCTCCGAAGACAGCGGCACCGCCTGCCATATCGGCCTTCATCTCGGGCAAACCTGCAGTAGGTTTCAGGTTGATGCCCCCTGTGTCAAATACCAGTCCTTTTCCCACCAGAACAACCGGTTGTGCATGAGTTGCATTTTCCGGCTTCCACTCGATGATGGTAAAGGCAGGATCAGAAACACTGCCTTTGTTGACTGTGAGAATTCCGGTCATCTCCAGTCTTTCCAATTCTCCCTTGTCTAAAACTTCAACTTTGGCACCTGCTGTTTGGCAAAGATCGTGCATTTGATATGCAAAAGAAGCAGCGGTTAAAGTATTGGGCGGATCATTCACCATATCCTTTGTATAGCGTGTGGCTTCTTCCAGATTACTCAATTCTGTAAGTTGATCCTGCGAAATGTCGTTTGCTTGAACTGCAATGTTCTGGAAAAAAACTTTTTGATCCTCCGGCTTTTGGTGTTTTGTATATCGGTAGGAAGACAGCAGCATTCCTTCAAGAAATGCAAGTACATTTTTTACCGGCATGCTGAAAGGGATCACTTTCATGTGATCCAGTTCTTCTTTCTCACAAAAGCGATGAAGATCGTTGCCTTTTTTCCTGACTTTTTCAAGGTTTTCAGGGTTATTTTCTACTGAAACAAATTGCACACACAAATAATTTGTGTACATATTGAATGAAAAAAAAGTTCTGCTTTTTTCTTTGTAATGCTTTTTGATGAAATCTTTCTGATCTTTGGTAAGAAAGGATAGGTTTGTATCTGCAGGATCAGGCAAAAGATACAGGCAATTTTGTCCTGCTTTAGGTTTATTATCGATAAATATATTCATAAAATTCAAAATTTTAAAATCAATTATGTTTATGCGGACGACTTATTTTGGGGTTCTTTTATCACTGTAAATACAATGCTCATCATGCTTATCTGCAAATATCCAAAACCATTGCCAATAACACAAATAAATTATTGGATATATTAATGAATGATTATATAAATTTGCATGATTATAAATTTTGATGATCAAAATTCTCAGTAAAATTAAAATCTGCTGATTGACAATCGATCATTGCCCAAAAAGATAAGGTAAAAAGTTTGGGTTAACGGCAGAAAATAAAAAACAGAAAAACATGACCCAATCAACAATCAGAATAACCAAAGAATTTCGCTTTGAGGCTGCCCATGCTTTATGGGGTTATGATGGTGCCTGCAGAAATGTCCACGGGCACAGTTACCTGCTTTATGTATGCCTGAAAGGAAAGCCTGTATCAGACACAACAGACCCTAAATATGGGATGATAATGGATTTTTCTGTGCTGAAAAAAATTGTGAAGGAATTAATTGTTGATGTTTTTGATCATGCCCTGATGGTGAACAAAAACACGCCTCATAAATCGCTGGCTCATTCCGAACCGGCATTGGGAAAAGTATTGTTGCTTGACTATCAACCCACATGCGAAAACATGGTATCAGACTTTGCCGCCAGGATCGGGTCAAACCTTCCAACAGGTATAGAACTGCACAGCTTGCGATTGCATGAAACCACCACCGCATATGCGGAGTGGTATGCAGAGGATAATCGGTAAGAATAATATTACAGAAGACCCTTTTCTGCGGCTTTTCACTTCATCTCAATCTCATAAATTATCTTTCCAACACCTGTCCGGTAATACGAAAAACCGAAGTGGATTTTTCTGCATTGGAGGTAACTGTTACTGTTCTGCTGATTTTTTGGGGACGCGGAGCAATACGATATTCTATTTTGATGGTTCCCTCTTCCCCGGGTAAAACAGGTTCGTGTGGCCATTCATGAACCCTTGTACCGCAACATCCTCTCACATTGGAAAGCACCAGTGGTTTATCACCTTCATTGGTAAATTTAATATCCAGTTTCGTTTGTGCTACCTCATCGGTATAGAGTTCACCCAGATCAAGGATTTCATTTTCAAATTTCAGCACAGCACCTTCTGATTCCTGAGACAGGGCAGCACCCATGCCTAAAAGTATGGCAATAAGAACAAAAAGCAAATTTTTCATATTCTATGGGTTAAAATGTATGTTTATATTCATTAATGTTTTTATCATCTAAAATTAACGAAAACCTTTTGAAGTATGGAAAGGGTTAAGTATAATTAACAAAGAAAAACAACTGTTTTTATGCAAAAAAAAACCCGCAAAAAATTTGCGGGTTCGTTCCTTTTGGAAAAGCTTTTAGTGACATTTGTTGATACAATCTACAATTTGTTCAAGAGCATTGTCTCTGAGAAAGTAGAATGTTTTTTTGCCGCTTCTTTTTGAATCAAGAACCCCTTTTGTTTTCAAGATATTCAAATGATGCGAAGCAGATGCCTGTTCAATTTTCAGTGCTTCATAAATTTCAGTAACATTCATTTTTTCCTTCTCTTCCAGCATGTCAATGATAGCGATTCTCATAGGATGAGCGATTGCGCGCATTTTGCTGGCAGCTTCTTCCAATTTTTTCGGATCCAGTTTACTCGTTGCCATAATCATTAAATTATTTTGTTTGTTACTTTATATAATTAATTACTCAACAAATATATGAATATATTTTTCAAAATAAAACATTTTTACAA
>CAYMLS010000254.1:0-7860 GCA_964390665.1 uncultured Bacteroidales bacterium
GTTACAAAAAGTAAACTCATACTTTTCAGTCATCGACCGCCTTGCACCTGACGCTTTCTTTATCAAGCACAGATAAAAACGTGGGTTTCTTGCTGACAGTATATAAAGTGAAAGATATTCCCACCACGCTTTGTTCAATCGGAGATCAGATCACTACATCATTCATTAAGGTGCTTGTAAAACCTGCCATTTCCTTTTCAGGATCAGATATTTTTCTAAAATTATTACCTGACAAAACGTTTCACAGCATCGAGGTTGGTGAGATGAAAACTTATCACTGCAAGCTCAGGCCCTTCATAAGCAGCAGATATCAAGGTGGTTCTGTTGATTTTCTCTCTCCATTTTCCGGTAATTCGCGAGGATTCGTGAATATGCCCGTGCAGTGAAAGATAAGGTTGTCGATATTGGATAAAATTTTTAATCGCAACACTACCTACATGCACATCTATTTCGCCTTCAGCAGTTTTCACTCCATCCAGAGCAGCCCGGTCGAGCAGGGTATCATAAGGAGGAGAGTGAAATAAACAGATCATATTCTCCATATCTGCAGAAGAAGTTAAATTCTTCAGGTCTTCTTCTATGGTATCAGGATGCAATTTGCTTTCAACATCAGAGGTTTTAAAACCTTCCGAAGGATCGATACATCCTGGTTTGACCATATTATTTTCTACATCATACTTTTCCCAATCTTTCAACAGAAAAGGGGTGGGAGGAACAAACGCATATCCCATTACTTTATACTTTCCCAGTTCGGCAATGGTTCCCTGGACATAATTCCACAATCCTTGCTGATGAAATTCGATGAGTATTTTTTCTGCAATGCGCGGATCGTCGTTGCCCATAATGATAAAAACTCCGGGGTAATCGTCGCCCATTTTATTTTTTAATCTTGAAAAATTTCTCACCAGGTAATCCGAAACAAAATCAGATTTGTTTTCCCCTGCCCTGAAGCTATGCAAAACACTGGATGGCAAAAGATCACCACCCATGAACAAGGCGAGGGGCTTTTCCTCTTCAATCACTTTAAAAAGTTTTTCGTACCTGTTAATTTTACCATGCAGGTCAGACACAAACAAACACTTGTCGTTCATTTCAATATGAATTACTAAAGCGAGTTAAGGTTTTCGGATTCGTCCCAAAGGACAAAAGTATTTTTCAGAACAGGATCAGATTCGGATTCTACATAAGAAATTTCCGTGGGATTATCTGAAGAAGCAGAATTTTGAGATGTTTCATAATAAATGGGGCCTTCTATCCCAAGAGGAAGCCCTAACCATATCCAGACAATAAAAATGGGAATACGTGCTATCATAAATGCAATGGCATAGGGCAACATCATAGAAATCAGGGTGCCAATACCGGCACTTTTATCATACTTTTGCGCAAATACAATTACAAGCGGAAAATAAGGCAGCAAAGGGGTAAGAATATTGGAATAAGAATCTCCGATACGGTAAGCTGCCTGTGTTATCTCCGGGGAGTACCCCATGAGCATCAGCATAGGTACAAAAATAGGTGCCAGCAAGGCCCATTTTGCGGAGGCACTTCCCATTACGAGGTTAACGAGAGAGGCAATAAGGATAAAAGCAACCAACAATGGAATACCCGTAAAACCAATAGCATTGAGAGCATCAGAACCTTTCACAGCCAAAACACTTCCCAGATTAGACCAATTAAAGTAGGCGACAAACTGGGCAGCGACAAAGGCAATAACGATATATAAACCCATCGTGGACATGGACTTGGCGGTCATGTCGGAAACATCTTTATCCGATTTAATGGTTTTTGCTGCAATTCCGTATACAAGACCTGCGATAAAGAAAATAATAAACATGATAGGCACAAGCGAATTGTAGAAAGGTTGAAAACTGGGAGAACCTGTATTAGGATCGATATCGCCCCTTAGTAAACCATTGGCAGGGACAACCATGGCAACAATCAGTGCCAGCACAACCAAAACAGATATCAAAGACCATTTTAAAGCTCTTTTTTCATTGGGTGTTACCTCATTACTAACCTCAAGGTCAACCATTTCACCTGATGGTTTGTATTCACCCAAACGGGGTACAAGTATTTTTTCAGTAACCCAGGTGCCGGCAATTCCCACAATGGGCACTGATGCCGCCATGATATAATAATTTGAAAGGGGATTGACCGTATAGGTTGGGTCAATAAGATTTGCAGCCGGTTCTGTGAAAGCGGCGATCATAGGATCGAGACCTGTAGGGAGAAAGTTGGCGCCAAAACCTCCCGATACCCCGGCAAAAGCAGCAGCAATTCCAGCCAGTGGATGGCGCCCCATGCCAAGAAACAATGCTGCACCCATGGGTATTAAAACAACATATCCGGCATCGGCAGCCACAGAACTTACCATACCTGCTACAACAATAGAAAAAGTGATCAGGTAATTAGGCACTTTCGATACAAAAACCTTCAGAGCAACAGCAATCATTCCCGTATGCTCAGCAACGCCAATACCAAGCATTACCACAAGTACCAAACCCAGTGGGGGGAAAGAAGCAAACACATCCACCATACTGGTAAAAATTCTTTGAAACCCTTCTTTTGTTAACAGATTTTGAACCAAAATAAATTCTTCCGCAGTTCCTGTGTCACCACCAGTGCCTGGTTTGACAACTGAAACACCACCAAAAATCCAGGATAACAAAAGTACTACCCCCATCAGAATGGCAAACAAGGTTACAGGTTGGGGAAGTTTATTTCCAAAAACTTCTACCTTATCCAACAGTTTTTTAAAGAATCCACTCCTGGCGGATTGATTATTGTCGCTCATATTTTGATTTATTGATAAACAAATGATTTATTTATTTTGAGAAGTCAAAAATAAGTCATTCAAAATTACCCACAAAGATTTATTATGATTTTCTTTGCGATAATTTTTCAGGCACGAAAAAGAAATAAACATTTTATACGATAAGAACATTAAACTTTGGCAATTATAAATTAAATTTGCGGTTCTGAAAAACCAAACAATGTTTTTAACCTTTTAAACCATTTTATTCTTCGATCATTACACGCTTGTGGAATGCTGGGGTTTTCAGGTAATATTTTATCAATAAAACATAATCTTCAAATCTGTAAACAAACCTTATTATGCTTAATATAATTATGTTTGGCCCTCCCGGAGCAGGAAAAGGAACTCAATCCAGGATGCTCATGTCGCACTATAATCTTACTTACCTTTCTACGGGAGAATTACTCCGTAAAGAAATACAGGAGCAAACCGAAATTGGAAAAAAAGTAAAAGAACAAATTGAAGCAGGAGGTTTGGCAGACGACGAAACCATCGTAAAACTGATCAATAAAGTAATAAAAAATCATGACAGCAGCGATGGTTACCTGTTTGATGGATTTCCGAGAACTTATGTGCAGGCTTATATTTTAGATGGATTGTTTATAAGACTACAAAGATCTCTTACCCGTATATTCATTCTTGAATTATCAGATGAAGAATGCACACAACGTTTACTGCAAAGGGCCAAAGAGCAGAACAGAAAAGATGACAACAAAGAGGTGATCAAAAAACGTTTAACCGAATATCATGAAAAAACCCTTCCCCTTCTTGAATTTTATAAAAACACCGGGTTGCTTACCTACATTGATGCCGGCGGCACTTCAGAGGAAATATTCAGCAGAATAAAACATTATGTTGATGAGGATTTGAAAAAACAGACCATAAACCTGGTCATGTTTGGCTATCCGGGAGCAGGCATGACAACCCAGGCAAATAAAATTGCCAAAGAATTTGACCTTACCACCATTTCAACAAGGGAACTACTTCAAAATGAAGTGGACAACAAAAGTTCCATAGGCGTTTTTGCCAAACCATACATGGATAAAGGTCTCCTGCTGCCAGATGAAATAGTGATCAGACTTATTGAAAAGAAACTGGTGGAAACCTATGGTAATAACCGGGGTTATATTTTTAAAGGATATCCGCGTACATTAGTTCAAGCCTATATTTTAGACGGAATTTTAAAAAAAATGGGAGAAACCATTAATTTGGTTGTCAACCTCAACGTCAGCTATCTTGAACTTATGAAAAGACTTGATGAAAGAAGCCGAACCAAAAGAAAGATGCCATATGACCGAAGCGCAACCACGATCATTGGTCGGTTGGAAGAGCATGAGAAATATAGTGAAGAAGTATTAAAGTACTACAGAGAGCACAACCAGGTAATTGAAATTGAGGGAGAAGGAATGATCGAAGAGGTTTATGAACGAATCAAAGAACCCATAAACCGCGCAACCAGAAGTTTGAGATAGTGTTTGTTATTTTTTGGGTGGTTCCTGGTTCTCTAAAATTTGTCATCTTTACTTTTTACTCCAAAATAAATTCTGGAAATAACGGATCAACCGGAATATGACCATTCTATTGATGAGAGATGATTTTATACCTGGAAAGACACGATTGACTAATGGCGATTCATTTCGGATTCAACATAGATTTGCAAAACAACATCCAACTATTTTCATGCTGGAATGACACACCTGTAAAAATATTTCCCCACAAGTCCGCTATTCATCATTTGTGATCCAGTTCAATTTTTCCCGTATAAACGCCATCATTGTGTAAAACACTGATCAGGTAGATACCCGATGAGAAATCCTTGAGCGAAATATCGAAATCCGATTCGTAAGGCTCATATTCAACAATTTGCCTTCCTGATAAATCTGAAACAATAAGTTTTTGAATGGTAAGACTGGTTTTAATATTCAAAAGTCCCGAGGTGGGGTTGGGATAAAAAACAATATTGTGAGAAGCACTTTCATGCTGGGTAGCTACATCAACAGGGATAAGTTGAACCGTATGTTCCATATCCTGATCAACAACATCCAATTCTCCTTCATGTATTTCATAACCCTCTGCATTTACAGTGTAAGCATAGGTGCCTGGTTTCACATTCTCAAAAACATACTCTCCTGCCTCCTGTGTAACTCCATCAAAGACAATGACAGCATGATCAATGGGTTGCGAGAGTAAATCGGTAACAACAAAAGCAACAGAGAATTCCTGCGCAGAAGGATCTTCAACAAAATCCACATGAATGGTATGATCTCCGGTAACATCAGAGAACACATAATTGTCTTCAGCATCCACGGAAACTCCGTCAACAATTACATCCTCCACCAAAAACCCATCATCAGGTAAAAACGCAAAAGACTGGTTATGATCCTGTTGAACCTGTATTTCACCTTCCGGATCAATCAAACCATTTTCACCCGATGTGGCAGAAATGGTAAAATATATCACTTCATCATCTAATGTAACAGAAACAGTATTGGAAGGCAATGAAACCCCTTCCTGATCCACATAATAAGCCTTCACATAATATTCATATGTACCACTTGTAAGGTTTTCATCAAAATAAGAGGTTTCGTTGGTTTCACCTACCATTTCATTATTTCGGAATATTTGATAGGAATCCGGTTGAAAAAAATCATAATCGCCATCTGTATAGGGTTCCTGCCATGAGAGATAAATCACATTGTTGTTACCCGTGTGAGCAACAAGCTCTGCCGGGGGGGCAAAAGGATTATCGCCCACCATTTTTACATCCAGAAAAATATTTTCATAATTCTCTACTGTAACATCCTGGATAATCAGATCAGTGTATCCGCCGGTTGAAAACTTTAAATCATAAGTACCGTCAAGGACAGGACGAAAGAATTCTCCGTTGGGCAGTTCGGAAAACACAAAAGTATTATCCTGGTCATGCCCTGTAATTTCTACTTTTACCTCAAGAGGTTCTCCCGAATACATGTCAGTCACCACACCTTGTATCCCATAAAGCGCCTGTTTGATATAATTCAGCAATGATCGGTAATTATACTCCCAATGCTGGGGAAGCAAAGAAGGAGATAACAATTTGGTATCAGAGATTTCAAGGGTAAGTTCTCTTTGATTTTTGTAATAGTTCATATAGTCCTGTCTGCTTCCATAAACGACATACCAATCACCTCCGTGAGTAATTCCATTATCGTATCCCTCAAAATAGCTGGAAGGACTGTAAAACCTGGCGCTGTCGGCATATTCGCGGGAAACAAATTCCCACCAGGAATGATCTGCATGCATTTTTTCCGAACTTGTCCAACTGTCCCAGGGAAAATTCACCACCTCGGTACCTCCGTGCATATTTGCCGACATTACAAAATGGATAGAATCGGTAAGTTCTATCATTGCCTCAGTTTCGGGTTGAAGGGGCGATGAGGGATTATTCACCATGTTGGGATAGTTCCTGTTCAGGTCATATCCGTTGGCATTGGAACGTGTTGCACCATAAACAGTACTGTTATCATTGGTATAAGTCCCATCAGGGTTTTCATTGGGACATATCCATATTTCGAGATTATCAACCATATGGGTAATTTCCTGGGATTCTCCGTAATGGGTCAGTATATGATGAATCAAACGCAAAGAAAGGATAAAACCTGTTGTTTCGTCGCCATGCATTGTTGAGGTATACATAAATCTGGGACCAGCGTTACTCTCCTGCACATTCGCAGATATTTTTGCGAAAAGCAATGATCTTCCACTGGGAAGGGTAAGGATATTTTGAATTTCAACAAGATCAGGATAGTCTTCTTCAAACTGATACATCATTTGCTCATACGCTTCATAATCAGGGTAGAAATCCCAGGAATCAATCAGGTCTTTATCCTTCAGCTCTTCCCATGTTTTCATATTCAGGTCAAAATCAACCTGTCCGGGAGATTGCTCAATCCGGAAATCAATATCATTGGCAAGAATAACATCCATTGCATTTCTGTTGGAGTAAACAAAAATTCGTTCCGGAGTGTGATAATCAATTGAGGAGAATTGAAGTATTTCAGGGTGGTTGGAAAGGACTTCTTTGGGAAGGCTAATGTATACATCCCCTTTTTCATCCAACATTTGGATGATTGACTTTGATTTTTCCTGCAGGTCGGGAGTTTGAGAGAGTATACTCCCACTGCAAAAAATCAAAAAGAAAAACTGAAACAAAACAAAAGTGCCGGATAATCTGGGGATGCTAAACATCAATTAAAAAGTTTTTTATTTTGTAATGAAGAAGGGGCAAAATTAGAAAAATTTTATCTGTAAAAGAATATAAATTCATCTGTTTATAATTTTATTAATTTGGTTCTCGTTTTTTCCAACGAGAGAGCTCGCTAACAGTCTGACGGCATGCTTAACCATGCCGCGCATTATAACCATGGGCGTGTGTGTCAAAATTTTTGTCATGCTCGGTTCAACTACACATTACTCTTCACCTTCTTCAATATAATCATTGGCGAAATTAATAACGTATGAAATTCTGTATTGGGGGTGCGGAGCAATCGCCAGGCCAACTTTGTTGTATGAAGGATTCATGGCATTTATCCTGTGTCCTCTTCCGGGAATACCATCATCGATCATCAAACTCATGATGGCTTCGTGAGCATTAGAAGTGCCCCATTGCAGATTTTCAGCCAAAGCACCTTTCCATTCGCCATATCTTGAAACACGTTTGCTCATGCCACCCAGCCCCTCATGACTTGTATTACCGGTTCGCTTCATATAGCGGGCATGGTCCCGGGAACCTTTGCTCATTCCCCGGGAAGGATAAAAAAGAGGCAAGCTTTCAGCATCCTTTAATTCGAGGTAAAGTTCTCTTTTACCGGGAAAACGAAACAAGTTACCTGAATAATATTGCAATCTCGGAAAAACATACAACTCTGCATATTTTCCAGGATCATACCGGATCAGATTCATGGAAAGTACCAGATTTTTTTCTTCATCAGAGAGATAATTTGCCTGAGCCCCTGTATTCAGGGTTTCCACAGGCCAACCATCCTTTTCTAAAAAAGCGGCATATT
>CAYMLS010000255.1:0-7816 GCA_964390665.1 uncultured Bacteroidales bacterium
GCATTGGTACTCCATGGGGTGATCATCTCTTTGCGTGGTCCTACAAAATAACCTTTTACAGAATCTATGTTTAAAAGGCTGGCACCATTGAAGAGCCATTGAAGTTTAGCAATATCAGACTGGGAGAGGTGGTTGGAAGCACCAACGGCAATCAGTTTTTGGGAGTTATCCCCGAAGAAAAAAACCATGTTGACCAAATTTGAGGTTAAATTGCAAATGCATGGCAAAATTAATCAAATGGGCAAAGGCAGACAATAAAAAAGGATGATTTTCTGGTGGATGTGTTTGATCCCTTTTGACAAGACAAAAAAAGAATCATTTTCCATGGAAGAAAAAAGTAACAGATAATAAGAAATGAGGAAGAACAGGTTACAATATTTCACTTTTTTCCCATTACTGGCTACAATTTTGCAGACGCAAACGATTGTGGCACTTACATAAAAAAAAACCAAAAATCCAGGCAACGCTGGACGCTTTCATTGTGTCATGACAGCTGACACATCAGAAAACGTGGCAATAATCAGTAATTGGTAATGAGCTTTAATCCTTATGAGAAACAAGGTTTGCCGGAAATAACCCAGCGTCGCCTGGTAATGGTTTGGAAAAAAAGGATACTGCAAAGATATATTTTTTATAATAACTGCAAGCATTAAGTTTATTTTTTATGAAAAAAAGTCAATTTAATTTTGTAAAAGCAATCGGGTTTCTCTCCTTGACAGAAATGACAGGGGGGTTACGGATGTTTCCAGAGGAAGGAAAGTCTGTTGCACTCCACTACTTTTACGCCGTTCAACTGATCATCCTCCAATGCGAATTCAATATAAACACCATCGATAACCATCCATTGCGGTGGAATGGTAAAGTGATATTTTGATGCTTTTTGGGGGGGAGAAATAGTCTGAATGGTATTGAAATACATACCCATCATCAGTTTCCGGCAAAATACCTGCCGGCATATCATGGTAGTACACTTCATTTTTCCACATCCATCAATGTATTGCGCCCCATGGGCAAAGGACCAAGTTCATGACCAAACATCTGCAAAACCGGGTTTACTTTGTCAATGCGCAAGGTTGTTTTTCCCTGCTCCATATCGCGTATAAACCTGAGCCCTACTCCAGATTTTGCAGCAAGCTGTTCTTGTGTAATTTTAAGTTTCCGTCTTCTTTCCTTAACGAAAGTCTGATGCGCATGAATTGAGTTCTTCATAATTAGTGTCAGCAAGAAAACCCACGATTTTATCTGTGCTTGATAAAGAAAGCGTCAAGTGCAAGGCGGGCGATGACTGAAAAACAGGAGTTTACTTTTCGTAATCGACTGTTTTGAAGGCGAGCCCAACGCAGCAATTGACGTTTTCTTGCAAGCACTAATTATACCCGTTTGGGTTTGAATATAGTAATTTGCGCCAAAATATACCCATTCGGGTATAAAAACATTATAAAACAAATGGATTATACCTTACAGGGTATTTTTATATTTGAATGCATCTTGATTTGCCATGCTCGGTTCATCTTTTAATTAAAAATCAATATCATTCATCATTTATTTTCTGGTGCAACCACAGTAGCAGGTTTTCTGGTTTGTTTACTATCTTTCTCGCCATGATTGACGAGATTTTCTATATCATAGAAACGGTTCGTGCTTCTATAATTTCTTCATGTTTCAAATTTATTGTGCTGTTAAAAATTTCTTTTCGTATTATACATTAGCAAGTAACTCCTTCTGTTGGCCTCAGTTAAGAATGAATGGCTAACCAATGTTTCTACAAATGGTTGCTTCTCTAAAAACGGATGCAATAGTTTCTCAATCCGGCTTTCTGTAACTCCAATTCTCATGGCAAATTCCGTGAAATCGCTTATGGAAGGATGTCCGCTTTTTTTGTATTGTTCGCTTTTATAGTCGTCTGCAAACAGTCCTTTATCCAATGCAAAATCCGTATCATCCACATGCAGTTTTGTATTTACTAAATCATAAGCAGGGCTTAACAGATAATCTCCACTGGTTGATTCAAGCAAGGAAAAGTTCTTTAAATGCGCATCTCCGTTTGAAAACAGAAAATTAAAAACAACCAAAGAAAAATACTTTTCTATTTCTACCCGCCATGCCGGAACGAATTTCTGTATCAACTTTCCTGCCTCTTCATAGCTGTATTCATATTTGAAATTTGCACCTGCATTGTCTTTTGTTTTTCCTGCCAGCGTTGCAAAATCTTCTTTGCCCCATTTGCTTCTCCTGAAGCCATCGGGACTGGTGTTTTCTTTCACATCGAATCGCTTGGTAATGTAGGCAGGTGTACCATTCTTAAAGAAAATCATGGCGTTTTGTGCGGTATTCAATCCGTACACTTGTTTGGCTATTTGCATAGTCAGATGTTCGTTAGCAGGAACCTGGTCAACCTTTTTTAAATCCCTTGGTATGGGCTTGAGTATATAAGTTCCCTGCTCCCCTTGCTTTGTCAATCGCAGTATATTTTTATCCAAAACAAAACTCAACTTTTCCTGCACACCCGATATGGAAATGCGTTTGCGGTTTTCCATAAACTGCTCCGCAACTTCTTCACTTTGCTGGGGCTGCTCATAAGGCAAAACATGATTTACCTTTTTACTGCTAAACATATGCCGCAAGCAGCTCGGGCTGTAAGTAGAATAACCCTTGGCCAATGTTCCCGGACAATATTGAAGTTCATGTAAGTTCATCTGGCCATTATTGGTTTCACGGTTATTGCTCCAATTGTATCATATTGTGCTGTTGCTGCCAGCAAACCGAAATGATCTTCTTCGTCTATTCTCAAATGTGTGCTTTGCAATTTTCGGTTTACTCCTTCACTCAACATATTGAAAAAAACCGGAAACAAAAATTCGCTGCTGTATTCTATTTGTGTTTTTGGCAGTGTTAAACTGATTCCTGGTTTACTTGCATCATTAAAATATTTGTCATCATACCTGAAAACATAACGATGACGATTTTCTTCTGTCAGTGTTCCTGCTAAAATCCCGTTGCGGTATATTTCCAATGCTCTCATTTGCTCAATATTTCTCCCGAAATTAACGGGACAGGTTTTTCACTTGAAGGGTTAGTTCCATTCCCAACACTTCGGCTAATTTGTTCAACACTTCTAACGAAGGATTGCCTTGCCCCCGTTCTAATTTATACAAGGTGTTTGTGCTCACTTTTGCTAATTCGGCTAAATGAGGTTGAGTTATTCTCAACTCCTTTCGTCTGTTTTTTATGGTTTCACCGAGCGTCTTAACTAACATTATAATGTGATTTTTTGATCAAAGATAGAACCTGTTTTTCTAATACGCAAGTAAAATCACATTATAATGTGATATTTGATCTTACATAACCTAAAACGCAAGACGTAATTGTTGAAATCATACTATAATGTGTTTTCATTCTCCTGTATCGTTAAATTATTGACCCCAGACTGTTCCAGTAGCATCCCGAAAAAAATTCAGCAGAAACATCTCTCACCCACCCAAACAACCATGAAATGAAAATTTGCGATTGGGAAGGCATTTGAGGTGACCGGATCGCAATGTAATTGTACATCTTTCCCAAATCTTTCCAATAAGATCTCTTTTGCTGTGCGATCTCATCGATTATAAAACAAAGATTTTACATGTTTTTTGTACTTTTGAGGAATTATTTCCTCATGCTTTATCTGATGATTCCCCGGATCATCCGAAAAGGCAACATTTTTATTTTGATCCATTCATGCAAAGATTTTTTTTCATATTGCTCATCACGGGTGTTTTAACGGCTTGTTGTCCTGAAAGCATTGAAGAAGACAGATTCTTTCTTTCTGATGAAGAAATGGGTTTTATTCCTTATGCAGAAGCACAAATAATTCCGTTTGAGCACTCCAACGGCTACAATTTTGAATTGAATATTGTATCCGGTATTGTGGAGATGCGAAGAACAGATGTTTCGCACTGTGGAGAAAAGTATTACACTTACGAGGCAAAAGAAGTGATGCTAGAAAGCAGTATTCCTGAATTTTATATTTCCCTGACCATTACCCCATACGATTTTTATCCTGCACTCACAGCAGTGGTTAACAATACCTGGTTCGAATTTTTGATTCATGAACCAGCCGATCTGGACACCATGACGATCAATGATTTTACATTTGAAAACGTATACATCTCAGAGAATTTCATGGCAGATACCGCTGTGATTCAACCGCAAAAGATGTTTTACAATACAACCGACGGCATTCTTCAAATACAAATGACCAATGATGAAACGTATTCCCTTAAAAAGTAGGATATTGCTGATTCCTTTTTTACTGTTCTTTACAGGATGCATCGAAGAATCATGCATGGACATAGCCAAACTGGATCAAATGACCGCAACGTTGAAAGAATGGTATGCCCCTGACAGCATCCTGCACAAAACCATTGTTGATCAGCATGGTATGCGGCAGACCCTGACCATGAGTTCATGGCACACACACTATTTTGATGATATTATTGAAGATGATTGCGGGAATACCTATGGCAGCAACTATTGCTCCATTCAATACAACACCTCATTGTCGCCCTTGCATTTTATGGTTGACCTGCAGGGATCGGGAAATGATGCTGACGGGTTTTATCTCAAACTCAGGGTAACCAACACAAATACACATCAGCACAAATCATCGACCTACGATTTTGTAACAGGCAAATGCAGAGAAAAGAATGCCCTTGCAGAGATTCTGAAACAGTTTGACATTGGCGGCAAAAATTACGATACCATCCTGAAAATAGAATTTCATCATACCTTATCAGAAAATGATGTAAAAAGTGTTTTTTACGCCAAAGGGATTGGCATTGTTAAATATGAACTTATGAATGGGAATGGTTTTGAGGTGGAGGAAGATGATCACCTTTCAGGAAATGCAGTTCAGTTTTTCTTCTGAGGTTTATTTGCAATAAGTTTAGAACGACTTATTACATATCCGCTTTTTAAGTCCTTTGATTACACATACCTCAAAAAAACAATTTACTGTAGTGCCTCGATGCGGTGTACACCACTTTTAATCCTGAAAACCTGGTATTCCTGCATATTCAACCGGGTTTTTCCAATGGGATTCATAACTCCATTCTGATCTGCAACCGAAGAAAATATCAGAGGGATCAACAATTCTGCATCACTGTTACCTGGAATTGAAATTTCCATACTCCATTTCTTTGGGGCAGATATCAGCTTGCAGGTAATATTTCCCCGCAATGTAGGCAGGTTCATGTTTAACGTATCGATATTTGCTGGTTGCGGTGCAATGCGGAATGTTTCAAATGAGGGCGATGTAGGCTCAATACCCAGAAGTTTGCGCGGGATGATATTGGCTGGTGCCGCTCCCCAGGCATGGTTCCAGGTAAGGTTGGGTTTGAAATATTCATCCCATGCCTCGGTGGTCATGGTTGATCCTGCCCTGATCATGTTTATCCATCCCCTTTTATCTTCAGTAACCATCAGGTCAGTGGCATGCTGCGCCTCACCTGCATTAAAAAGAGCTTCCAGCAAATATTGTGCACCATATACACTGCAGGCCATGCCCCTGCTTTTGATGAAGCGGACCACTGCCGGAATGTGTTCTTCTTTCACCATATCAAAGGCAAGTGGAAACATATTGGCATGCAAACTATGGTGAGATGTGCTTTCACCATCGGTAAACAATCCTGTGGTTTCGTCAAAAAACACGGAATAGAATGCCTCAAGATGGGTTGCTGCCTGCTCTGTAAAAAAGGCATGATCTTCCCGGTTGCCTGTTGCACTTGCAATACCAGCCATAATTATTAGCGACCGGTAGTGGAATGCATTGACCACGCTGTTGTAATCGTTAAAAACAAATCCGTCGGTTTCGCCACCGGGCAAAGGACTCTGACTGTTTCTTTGTTTTTGTCCGGGAGTGGGACCATGCGGCCAGTCAACAATATCGCGAAACTGACCCACCTGTCCCGGAAAATTAACGCTCCTGAGAAACTCTTCCGTCACTTTTCCTGTGCGGGTGCTGATTAAACCATTTTTTTCAGTCAGATCAATCAATGTTTTTCGTCGTAAATCGTCATATCTTTCATCAAGCAACTCAACATCACCTGTTTGCATATAATATTCCCATGCCATCAGTAAAGTATGCATGTGCCACTCGGTAGGCCATGATGCATGATCGAGGAGAAAATGGAGGGTATATTTGCTGATAGAATACTCGCGGTCAACAGCATAATGACCCAATTGCTGGATATAGGCATCAGCTTCGTATGGCATTCGCTCGCGGTTACCGTCGGCATACACCCCCAGAAAGGGTGTTGCTTTCAGGGTGTATTTGCACATGTCCCAAACCTGGTTGAGATTTTGATTGGATGAATGAAAGTGCGATGCATCATCGTCGAAATAATAAAAAAGAGCCAGTTGTTGCAGGTTACTGATAGAAAAAGTGCCCTGCTTTCCTGCGATTTCAGCGCATCTAAAAGGAATGACCTCCGGATAATGATCCGCCAGATCCTGGGTGTGCAGGTAATACGATGGTGGTCTTTGTGGAAACGTTACCTGGTAGTAATGCTTGCCTTCCAAAAGTTTGATGGTGGTCTTATGATAGGCAATATTTGACACGCCGGGTTCTTTGTGAACAGTTTTATCGTTATTGCACCTTTCTCCCAAATGGATGGTGACGGTATTGCCCGGATGATCATTATCGATGGTTAATCCCAATGTTGCAAAGGCAGCTTTTCCAAAATCAGCAAAAAGATTTCCTTTATCATTGGTATGTGTCAAAACAGGTGTAATACTTTCAAAGGAAGCACTCTGACGGTTTTTGGTGTACCATTGATCTGCGGCAACTTCTACCCAGTTGCTGGTGGTTAAATAACTATTGAGTTCATTTGTCTGTTCAGCGGTCAGAAACTTCTGGGGTATGCTGTATTGACTTTCCTGACCTGTTGCCGACCAAACCTTAACCTGCCACCAATATTCAGTATTTTTCCGGAGTGGTTTGCCGTTATAAGTTATGTTTACAGACCGTTTGCTGTTTACCTTGCCACTGTCCCAGGCATCCGCTTTTCCTTCGTGCAAAAGAAACACAGATGATGCCACCAATACCCGAAAGCTATGTTGCTCAATACCTTCCTGTGGAAATACCCAGGCAAACCTGGGGTTTTCGCTGGTAATAACTGCCTTGTGCGGTGCCCTGAGATATTCAGTTGTTAGTTCATCAGGGGCAGGTAGCATTTGGCTATTTGCCAAACAAACAGCAAATAAAAGCAGCATCAAAGAAAATTGCATTCGCTTGATCATGGTAAAATATTTTTGGATATAAAAATCATTCAAAATTAAAAACAATTTTCGTGAATGCACCAATTTTTACCGGGCCCATCCATCCATCCGGAAGGTTTCAATGGTTTATCAGTACCTGGAGATTCTTTTACATTTGCTGTAGTCCAAACATTTCGCAATTCTCCGTACCGGTTAAGATCTCCAATGATTCTGTTACGATATTCATTGGTTATGGAAACTTTTCATGCATTGTCCGAACTATCCAACATATTATATGAACTTATTGGAAGAATATCTTACAAATAATATGTACCATAAAATGTGTTTTACCGATGAAGAATTTATTCCCCAGGGAGGCATGAAAATATCTTCGTGGAACAATTAATCCATTTGATCTTACTTTTAAAGATTAATGTGTCCTTCCTGGTTTCTAATGCCCTGTTATAAATTTAAATTAATTTCCCATGCCCTTTGCTTTTCTTTTGGTATAAAGGATTAAAGCGCTATTATGCTCCCATAATCTTTTTTCAAGATTAGCGGTGTAACCTTTGTAATAAAC
>CAYMLS010000256.1:0-7778 GCA_964390665.1 uncultured Bacteroidales bacterium
GAGGATGCTTAACGATTGATATCATTTGTATAAACCTGATCCCTTCTTGTAAAAATTTGGGAAAGAATGGATTAAAGAACATTTTTTTAATAAAATTATAAACAGATGAAACATCCATGATTAAGCATTAAACACACACGAGGATGATTATTCACGATGGAGGTGGATCGCCCTGAAAGGGCAAATAAATTCAACCCAGCGGCAACGCCCTGGGTAACTGAAGACAATAGCCTTTAGCGCCCTGAAAGGGCAACTTAGAAGCACTAAACGTAAACAACTCAATATCAGCGATAATAAAACTATAAACAGATGAAAAATGTAATTTATTTGATAACATTAATATTCATGCTATTTAATTCAATGTTATTAAAAGCGCAAAAAATTGAAGGCGAACTGAAAAAATGGCATAAAGTAACCTTGGTTTTTGATGGGCCTGAATGCTCCGAAACAGACGAGCATAATCCATTTTTCAATTACCGGCTAAATGTTACATTTGAACATACAGCATCAGGAAAGAAGTACCTTATTCCGGGCTATTTTGCTGCTGATGGTAATGCGGGGCAAACATCCGCCACATCAGGCAATAAATGGAAAGTCCACTTTGCTCCTGACGAAACAGGAGAATGGAATTATTCCGTAGAGTTTGTAAAAGATGAATGGGCTGCCATTCGAAACTGGAGAGAAAAAGATTTACCCAGCGGAGAATATATGGATGGAAATAACGGAAAATTCACCATTTCTCCCACCGACAAATCCGGTAAGGATTTTAGGGCACATGGGCGTTTGCAGTATGTAGGCGTGGGGTACCTTAAATTTGCTGAAACAAACAAATATTTTTTCAAATGCGGTCCGGATTCACCCGAGAATTTTTTGGCCTATTATGCCTTTGACGGTGATTTTATGAACGACGGACATAAAGACAACATCGTGAAAACCTGGGAACCACACCTTAAAGACTGGAAAGAAGGAGATCCTACCTGGAAAAACGGAAAAGGAAAAGAAATTATCGGCGCATTGAATTATCTTGAATCAAAAGGAATGAACTCCGTATCTTTTCTTACAAATAACATTATTGGCGACGATCGCAATGTTTTTCCCTACATTGATTATGATACCTGGGATCGCTTTGATTGTTCTCGGTTGGACCAATGGGAAATTGTTTTTACCCATGCTCAGAAAAACGGTATTTTCCTCCATTTTAAAACCCTGGAACATGAAAATCAGGGATTCCTCGATAACGGGGCCATTGGCGCCAATACAAAGTTATATTACAGGGAACTGATAGCCCGTTTTGGTCACCATTTGGCATTAAACTGGAATTTAAGCGAAGAGGCGGGCGACTGGGCAGATCATGGAACCCCGTCCATGCCCCTTGATGCGAACCAGCGCAGGGCTTTATCGGATTATATTTATGATATTGATCCTTATCATCACCATATGGTGATACATAATGGTGAATGGTTTACTCCTATGTATGGGGAACAATCAAAACTTACGGGGGCATCACTCCAAACGAACCAGGAAGACTTTAGCAGGGTGCATGAAATGGTTAAGCAGGTTATTCATGAAGCGAAAGATGCCGGTAAGGTTTGGGCAGTAGCCTGCGACGAACCTGGCGATCACCGGCATGCCCTTATTCCGGATGAAGAAAACCCCGAACATTTTAATGCCAGAACAAACGGGTTGTGGGGAGCTATGCTGGCCGGAGCATGGGGAACCGAATGGTATTTTGGTTATAAGCATCCTCATTCAGATTTAAGCTGTGAGGATTGGCGAAGCCGGGACCTGTTCTGGGATATGGGCAAAATTTGTCTCGACTTCTTCTATAACAACGACCTTCCTGTGGATAAAATGGTTGGCAAAGATAACCTGATATCATCGGATGGCGATTTTTGCTATGCCCTGGAAGGCCATACCTATATAATAATGCTAAAAAATGGAGAAATAAGCACCCTGGATTTAAAGAATCATGATGGCAGATTTTCAGTTTTATGGTACGATACCCGTAATGGTGGAGAGTTGCAGGAAGGCGAAGTGAAAACCATTCAGGGAGGAGGTAAAAAATCTTTGGGAAGACCTCCGAAAGATAAAAACAAAGATTGGGTTGTATTGGTGAGAAAAATATGAGATGACGTTTATTAAACAGAAAAACTATTTTGACTTTCTTAATTTAAAACCTTCTGTAATGAAAAATAATCTATTTACAGTTATTGTATTATCCTTTATGCTTTTAATGGCAAACGAACACCCGGCTCAGGCATTGGCACCCCGCGGAGAGGAGGAGATCAGTTCAATTCAGGTCTATACAGAAAACCCCATGTACTGGCAATACAAAGGCAAACCCGTATTGTTGCTGGGAGGCACAGTTGATGACAACCTATTCCAGATCGAAAACCTGGAAAAACATCTCGATCTGCTGGTTTCCGTTGGGGGTAATTATGTCCGCTCCACCATGAGCAGCCGCGACCCCGGCAATGCCAAACCTTTTGAAATGAAAAACGGTTTGTTCGACCTGAACACACCCGGTGTAGAATATTGGAACAGATTCAAAACTTTTCTCGATCTTGCTCTGGAGCGGGATATCATTGTACAGGTAGAGATATGGGCCACCTACGATTTTTACTGGGGCGACAAGGGGTGGGATGAAAACCCTTTCAACCCAAAGATCAACAGCACCTATACAGCCAGTGAAAGTAAGCTGCCCGAAATGATCGACTACCCGGCCCAGACACAGAACAATCCGTTTTTCAGAACCGTACCAGAACTGGACAACAACCCGTTAGTACTTGAATACCAGCATAAGTTCGTTGACCAACTCTTGTCCATTGCTTTGCAGTACTCCAATGTACTATATTGCATAGACAACGAAACCAAAGCCCGTCCCGAATGGGGTCGCTACTGGTCGGCCTACATCAGGGATATCGCTGAAAAAGCAGGAAAGAAGATCTATGTAACAGAAATGTGGGATAACTGGGACCCGACCAACGGACTTGTGCCAGGGGCAGTTGATCAGCATCCTGATCTGGGCGGCTGGTATTCCCAATATACCAATACCGAAATGAGTGAATGGGCAAAACCGCTTAATACCATTAACGATCCCAACTCGTACCAGTTTGTTGATATCTCAAACAACAATGCACAAAGAGGCGAAGTACACTACAACACATCCCTGTTTGTGAGAAACCTGGTGCTTTTTTCGTCACACCCACGCCCGGTGAATAACGTGAAGATCTATGGTGGCATGATGAACCCCCTTGGACATGAGAATGTCTATTGGACCGGATTCCACAAAGACGGAGAAGAGCGGTTCTGGCGTAATATTTTTGCCGGGCATGCTTCGGCACGTTTTCACCGTCCTGATTTTGGTCATGGGCTGAACCATGTTGCACAACAACACATTAAAAGCATGCGCATGCTCACCGATTCCACCAATATATTCAACATAAAACCCGCCAATCATTTATTAGGCAATTGTGAAGAGAATGAAGCATACTGCATTGCCGTTGAAGAAAAGGAATATGCCATCTATTTTACAGGAAAAGGAGAAGTTACCCTGAATATACCGTCCGGCGAATATGAAGTGAACTGGCTGCAGATACGCTCTTCGCACTGGGGTGAACCACAAACAATGGAATTTCCGGGTTCTCTAATAACGCCTTCTGATGATCAGTGGGTGGTGCTGGTGAGACGTTTATAAAAGAATTGGCTGGCTTGGATAAGAATATCATTCATAAAGAGAGAAAAGTCAGACTAAACATTAAATTAATTATCATACAATCACTAATTGAATCTAAAATGTTAAATAAAAAGAGAACCTTATTTTTGATGCTATTTTTTTTCATTTTTATTTCAGCACAAGGGAATCATGAATATCTAAACAGTGATACTGAACTGGAAAGCCTTGAAAAAAAGTATGCAGAGCTTCAGAAAAACCTACTAAAAGGATGGAACACCTGGGACAACCGGAGTATAATGACTCATGTTCTTTTACCAGAAGCACTGGCGCTCATTATGGGTATTGAAGATGGCCCATCGGGCACTTACATGGAGCATGTTTTCACGGGCAACAGGGTTCCGGGAACTGAAAAGGTTAGAACACATGCCCATACACCTGATGGTAGATTTACCGATTTTTCATTATACTGGAAAAACATCAGCATACGGGTAAAATCTGCTGCAATTGAAGATGATTTGTTCATATGGGTATTTCCAGAAGGAAATAACAACGGTATTTTGCACCTAAAAAGTGATATTTTATACAACAGAAAGGGAGAAATTAAATTCACTGAATATCTCATCAGAGCGGAATTACCTGAAAGATTGGTGTCATTACATGCACAAGGGGAGAAAAAGGACCAGGAATCTGCAAACGCGTTAATTTTTGATTTGAATCACGATGTCTTTATTTCTACTAAGCAGAGGCAGAAGAAAGATATTATTGAGATCATCAACAAGGCCGAGCAAGGATGGTTGCAAAAGAAAAAAACCTATGGAGGGATAGAGAGTGAACCTGCGCAGGTTTATTCAGCTATTCAGAATGCATTAAATTGGGGGGTTGTTTATGATCCTGTAAAAGACCGGGCAATTACGCCAGTTGCCCGCACCTGGGCTTATGGCTGGGGAAAGGGAGAACCTGGGGGATATGTGCTTTTTTGCTGGGACAATTTTTTTGCTGCATGGATGCATTCTATAGAAAGTAAAGAACTCGCGTACAACGAAGCCATTCAAATGTGCAATTTTATCGATGAGCTTGGATTTGTTCCGAATTATGCGGGACCCAATAATGTGACAAGTCGCGACAGATCTCAACCGCCCGTCGGTAGCATGTGCATTAAGAAGATCTATCAACGACATCCTGAAAAGTGGTTTTTGCAATATAATTTCGACAAACTTCTAAGATGGAATCAGTGGTGGTACGACAATCGTGTGAATGATGGTTTACTAACCTGGGGATCTGACCCGTTTCACTCTGAATCCGGAGATCACAGGGAATTGGCGCAACATGATTTCGCTGCCGCAAGCAATGAATCAGGTCTTGATAATACCCCCATGTATGATGGAGTTAAGTTTGATCCCGAAATTAACATGTTGAGAATTCAGGATGTAGGATTAAATGGCATGTACATAATGGATTGTGAAGCTCTTGCATGGATAGCAGATGAGTTAGGCAGAACAGCAGTAAGTCGCGAACTTCGAGAACGAGCTGATGAATTTCGTTCACAGCTCAAACCACTTTGGGATGAAGATTTTGGATTGTTCCTAAACAGGTATACGGAAAACAATCAATTGAGCAAACGAATTTCTCCAACTAACTTTTATGCTCTGCTGGGGGAAGCAGCTACACAAGAACAGGCTGAAACAATGATAAATGATCATTTTTACAATCCGGATGAATTTTGGGGAGAATACATCCTTCCCTCTATCGCACGTAACGATACCGCATATACTGCTCAGGATTACTGGCGTGGAAGCATTTGGGCACCAATGAATCTTTTGGTTTATTGGGGATTACAGAACTATGACTTGCCTGGTGCAAGAAAAGATCTTGCAGAAAAATCCAAAACCCTTCTACTTAAAAACTGGATTGAACATGGCTGGGTCAGAGAAAATTACCATGCAGAAACGGGTGGTTATTTAACCCGGAGTGAGCACTTTTATCACTGGGGTGCGTTACTGGGTATGATTTATCTTATAGACGAAGGTTACCTGGATGAATGGCAATAGGAAACCTCTCTTTTTGATAAATCAATAGGTTTTGTGGTATCCATGTGCAAATTTTTCAATCCTTTTAATCTTTGTTTTCGGTACTAAAATCAATATGAGCGTTATTAAACCTTTATTAATAATTAGTGAAATTACAATGAAAAAAATAACTTCTTTATTTGGCTTCATAGCATTGGTAGGAGGTTGCCAACAAGCAGAAAAACCTACATCTGCACCCAATATAATTCTGATTTTGGCCGATGATATGGGTTATAGTGATCTGGGTTGTTTTGGCGGGGAAATACCCACTCCAAATCTGGATAGATTGGCTGAAAATGGCCTGCGTATGACCCACTTTTACAACGCAGCCCGATGCTGTCCTACTCGTGCATCCTTACTTACAGGTTTGTACTCACACCAGGCAGGTATGGGAGATATGGTGGAAGGTCGTTTGGCTCCGGATAGTTCATTTCTGCCCGCTTATGCTGGATATCTATCCAAAACATCGGTAACCCTGGCTGAAGTGCTGAAAAATGCCGGATATCGGACCATGATTTCCGGTAAATGGCATGTAGGTGAAGAAGCCGAACATTGGCCTCACCATCGTGGCTTTGATGATGTATATACACTGATCGATGGCCTGGCCAATTATTTTACCCTCGAACCATGGATGCGCGAAAATCAATTTACATTAATGTTAAATAGGATGGATACCGTAGTTGCGGATGATGATTTCTATCTAACCCAAGCCATAACAGATCATGCTCTCCAATTCATCATTAACAAACCTGAGGATAAGCCCTTTTTTCTTTACCTTGCCCATCCTGCACCTCACTGGCCTTTGCATGCGCTGCCCGAAGATATTGAACTTTTCAGGGGTACCTATATGCATGGCTGGGAAGTAATGCGCCGCCAACGGTTTGAGCGAATGAAGCAATTAGAAATTATTCCAACTGATGCCAGTCTGCAAGAACCTTATCATTGGCGAGATCTTACTCCTGCATGGGATTCCCTGTCACAGGAAGAGAAAGAAAAATTTGATCTGCGCATGGCCGTGCATGCCGCGATGATCTATCGTATGGATCAGGGTATCGGTGAAATTGTCAATTACCTGGAGCAACAGGGCGAACTTGACAACACCCTGATAATGTTTCTTTCGGACAATGGAGCTACCCGTGCCAGTGTACATCTTGTTGATAGTTGGGTAGCTGACAGAAGTGGCCCTATCGGGTCAGCAAAATCTTTTGACTCGCAGGGTCCAATGTGGGCACAGGCCAGTAATACGCCCTACTCCCTTTACAAAAGCCAAACTGCCGAAGGGGGCATCCGAACACCTTTTATTGCTCATTGGCCTGATGTTATTGATGCCGGTTTACTAAATGACCAACCCGCCCATGTGATTGATATAATGAGCACTCTAACAGAAATTGCCAGTGCTGATTATCCGGACTATTTGAAAGACATACCCATAACACCCACGGAAGGCATGTCATTGATGAATGTTTTTTCCGGGAATGAATTATTGCCCAAACGATACCTGTTTTTCGAGCATTCGGGAAATAAAGCCGTAAATTTCGGCAAGTGGAAACTGCTTTATATTCATTCAACTCATGACAACCCCCAACAATCGTGGAAATTATATGATCTTGAAAAAGATCCATCAGAGATGTTCGATCTTGCAGAGAAACACCTGGATTTAGTAAATGAAATGAAAAGCAAATATACTGAGTGGGCAAACAAGGTTGGTGTTTACGAACCCTATGATAGTTTGATCCTGGCACAGCCAATGTGATTTTTATATGAACAGCTAAGTTACATGAATATAAACTAAATACTTTATTGAATGCCTGTGGATAAGGAATTTAATAAAAGGTGGGTGAACAAAAAGTGATAGATAGGCCTGGGACCCATATTAGCAATAAAATCATTTTTTAATAATTAAAAAGAAGAAACATGAGAATAATTAAGATGGTCATTTTGATATCGATTACATTGGTTTCAGCTTATAATGCTATGGCAACAAAAGAAAAACCTAAAGTAATCATCACCCAGGATGGAGAAGTGGACGATAGAAG
>CAYMLS010000257.1:0-7751 GCA_964390665.1 uncultured Bacteroidales bacterium
GGGTCGCCGCAAGGTTTTGTTTAGTCGTCCGACGAGCTGGAAGTCGTCGGACGACGAGCTGGAAGTCGTCGGACGACAAGCAACCGGGATTGGAAATGCGATGAAGGGGAATGGCAAATTCAGTCCTTAATAATTGGCTTCACTGTACTCCGACGGGCTACATTTGAATTGTTTTTTGAAAGCGCGTGAAAAATAGGCATTATCGCTAAAACCGACCTGGTAACAAATCTCTGAAACGGACCCCGCATGCCGGGAAAGCATTTCAGCGGCACGCTGAAGGCGGAAGGAACGGATCAGCTGTCCCGGGGGCTGACCCACAAGGGCGTTGAGTTTGCGGTTGAGTTGTGAAACGCTCATGTTTACCTGCCCGGCAAGTGTTTCTACCGAGAACTGTTCATCTTCAAAGTGTTTTTCAATGATTTTCAGGATTTTGTTCAGAAACAACTGATCGGTGGAGGAAGCAGGTACCTCCGATGGAGTGATCATGGTGGATTTGCTGAAGCGTTCGCGCAGCTGTGCCCGCTGCTGGATAAGGTTTTTCACATTGGCGTTGAGTTCTCTGGCACTGAATGGTTTGGTGAGATAGGTATCCACCCCGGTCTCCAGTCCGTTGATTCTGTCGTCCAGCCCAGCCTTTGCAGTAAGCATGATCACGGGGATATGACTTGTTTTCTCGCTCATCCTTATGGCTTTGCAGAACTGATACCCATCCATTTTGGGCATCATCACATCCGATATGATCAGGTCGGGGATTTGCTTTTGTGCCTTTTTTACACCTTCTTCACCATTGCTGGCTTGAAGCACCCGAAAGTTTTCAATCAGACTATCCTTTATGTAGGCCCTTACATCATCATTGTCTTCCACGACCAAAACCAACTCCTCGTTTTCATTTTTTTCGGGCACCAAAGGTTGCGAATTGTATTTTTCTCCATTTGTAATGGATGATGGATCTTTCAAATCGTTCAGGGAGTCTTTACCCTGTGAACCCCCCTTCATTGCTTCACCTTTTTTGTGTCCTTCAACATCCAACGGAAGTGATACAATAAACTCACTTCCAACATTTTCCGTACTGACCACTGTGATTGTTCCCTTATGCAATTCCACCAGTTCGCGTGTAAGCGCCAGTCCGATCCCGGTGCCTTCGTTCTCGCGTGTATGGGAACCGTCGACCTGGTAAAAACGATCAAAAACATGACCGACCCTGTCTCTGGGAATACCTATTCCATCATCTCTCACACAGATGGTCACCCATTGATCTTTTACCACACTCACCGAAACGGTCACCTTTCCATTTTCAGGTGTAAACTTAAAAGCATTGGATAAAAGATTATTAAAAATCTTTTCCATTTTATCCGGATCACCAGACACAAAAATACGATCAGATTCTGATTCAAAAGCGATATCTATTTTTTTGCTTTCAGCCAAGGATTCAAAAGAAAAGAACAGACTCCTGAGGAATGGAACGATATTTTGACTTTGGGTATTGATCTCCATGTTGCCCGATTCGAGTTTCGACAGATCAAGCAGTTCGTTGATCAGTTTCAACAATCTTTTTGCATTGCGATTGGCAACCTGGAGTTTGGATTTCTCCCTGATTTCAATACCCGACGACATCACACTTTGTACCTGTCCGAGAATGAGTGTGAGTGGTGTTCTGAATTCGTGGGAAATATTGGCGAAGAAGTTGGTTTTCAGCTGGTCGAGGTTACGAAGTGAGTCGGTGGTCACTTTCTCCAGTTCCAGTTCATTTCTCAGGTTGAGCCTGTTCATCTCGTAGCGCCTGATCCCCAGGATCACCATCAGAACAATCAATGTGTAAAGCGATATTGACCACCAGGTGAACCACCATGGTGGCAGTACCCTGAATCCGAAGCTGATGGGTTCGCCCCAAATACCGGAGGGACCTTTGGCCCGGAGTTTAAACGTATAAGTTCCCTGCCCGAGGTTGCTGTATTCAACAGAAGTTTTGGTGCCCGGAGGACTCCATGTGTTTTCATTGCCCTCGAGCATAAACTGGTACTGAACCAAAAAAGGGCGGGCGGTCTCCACACCCAAAAAGTCAAAACTGATGCTGTTGTGCATATAGGGTAAAACCAGGTTTTGAGGAATGGCGCTGAAAGGACTTACATCGTCAAACCGGATGTTCCTGAAATTACGAATGAATGTGTCTCGTTCGTTCTTATCCAATTGCTTACCAAAAAGGTGCAGTTCGTTATGCACAAAGGCAGGTACCCTGTGGGGCAAGTCATGGATCTCCCTTTCGGATGCCTTTGCCCTGTGCAGCGTATGCCAGCTGACAGGTTCATAATTGACTCTTACGCGTTGAATCATCACTTCCGGGGGTTTTGCATTACGACGCACCTGGTTATAATCAAAGCGAACCAGTTTTTGCCCTGTGCCGGCCCAGAGAAAACCCTTTTGATCCAGTACCATCGTGTAATTGTTGCTTACATCTTTGATGGGATAGCCGGTTTGCTGATTATAATTTTCAACACCATCTAAAGCAATCTGCCCTTTTTCTGCACTTAATCCACCTTTTAACATCGTAAAACCGTAACTGGTACCAATGATGATATTTCCTTCATCGTCTTCCAAAATGCCGTAAATCACATCATTGGGAAGTCCATGGGTGCTGTTGTAATTTTCAAAAATGTTTTGCTGCATGAACGTAAGATTGCTCTTGTCCGGCATTTCCATCCATTTCTTACGAATGACAGATATTCCCCCACCCCAGGTTCCGATAAGCAGATTTCCGTATCTGTC
The DNA here is from genome assembly GCA_964390665.1 of uncultured Bacteroidales bacterium. GTDB lineage: Bacteria > Bacteroidota > Bacteroidia > Bacteroidales > UBA7960 > SKVR01. Next base: position 2,764 of record CAYMLS010000257.1, read on the forward strand.
TTGTTTTACCACAGAAAGTTTGTTGTCGGGCAACCCCTGTTGGGTGGTAAAATTGACAAAGTTTTCACCATCGAACCTGCTAAGACCGCCACGGGTGGCAAACCAGAGAACGCCGTTCTCATCTTCATGAATATTCCAAACGGTATTGTGTACCAGCCCTTGTTCTGTGGTGTAACTGGAAATGGTCTTCCCATTGAACCTGCTCACACCACTCTCGAAAGTGCCAAACCAGATGTTACCCTCACTGTCTTCCATCAGACTGATCACCCGATTGCTGCTCAGACCCTGCAAAGTATCCCAGGTAGTAATGACCGATTGATTGCTGAATCTGCTTAATCCATGATCTGATCCGTACCACAGATTGCCCTCCCTGTCAAACATCATATTCATGGCATCACCGGATTTCAAACCCTGAGCGGTTGAATAATTTACAAGTGATCCCATATTTTGATTCCGGGGGATAAATTTGGTGATGCCACCGTTTTCGGCACCAATCCAGATGTGGTTGTTTTGATCCAGGGCAACAGCATAAACCGTTTCACCCGGGAGTCCTTGTCTGGAAGAATACTCAATGGTGCTTCTGCCATCCAACCGGATCAATCCGTTGCCCTTGGTTCCCAACCAAATACTACCCGAATCATCTTCCACCATACAAGCAATAAAGTTGTCTGTCAGTCCGTGCCGGGTGGTATAATTCATAAAAAGAGAATCTTCCCTGATGAATTCGGACACCCCCTCTTCCGATCCCAACCACAGATTGCCTGCCTGATCTTCGAGAATGCTTGTGATCTTACTACTGATCAGACCATCCTTCACAGTGTAATGAACAAAAGATGATTCGTATGGATCAGCCCCGGCAGATGTGTAACGCACCACCCCTTCATTGGTGCCGAACCAAAGTGCTCCATAACTGTCCTCTGCTATGCAATGAACAAGTTGATCACCCATATCCGGTATTTTGCCCATTGCAGCAAAAGGCTTTTTACCGCTGGCTTCAGCGGACGGGTCAAACTTAAAGACTCCCTTTTTTCCTGCCACCCAGAGATCGCCATTGCGGTCTTCCATGATATCTGAGGCATAGTTTCCGAAAAGGCCTTGTCGCTCATCATAATTGATGAATTCTTCTTTCCTGTCATCATTTTCATTTTCGATATATCTGCTCACCCCTCCCATTGTGGCAAACCAGATATGTCCATTTTTATCTTCAATGATTTTATAAACGTGATTATCAGGCAAACCCTGTGCAGTGGTAAAATTCTCAAAGTACACACCATTGTACCTGCTTGCCCCCCCGTATGATCCAAACCAGATGTTGCCTTTACGATCCTGGGTAATGGTTTTGATATAGTTATGAACCAATCCATGAGCCATACTGTAATTGGTAAATGCCATGCCATCGTATTTGCTTACACCATTACCGAAAGTGCCAAACCACAGATTTCCGCTTTTATCCTTAAAACTGCTGCGGATGCTGCTCAGCGCCAAACCATCTTCGGTGTTAAAGTTTTTCATGGTAATGAAAAAGTCGGTTTGTATGTCAGAAGGTTTGGGTTTTTGAGATAAATCAACTATTCCCGGAGAGGGTTTATCGCTCAGGTGGTGAACAACGGGTTTGCCGGCTTTGAATATGGCGGGGGGAGTATAAGTTTGGGGAGCAGTGAAAACATGATCAGGCGCCTGACCTGTTTGGCAGGAAACAAGGGCGATGAGCATGATCACTAACCAGTTTGAGAAGTTCGTCCTTTGAAGATTCTTCATTTTTCCTTGCCTGTAATAAAATACATTTCAAATTGCCCGCAATCAACAATATCTGTTACTTATGTAAAAAAGTTTTTTGCTGTTGCTTTTTGAAACAGTTGAAGTCATGAGTTTTCTTGCTAATACTGAGAATAGCTCGCTGTTTCAAAGTTGCAAAGCAATCCCTGTATTTGAAAGCGCGTTAGGACGAACGGATGGTTTTACTGTCCGAACGGCAGGATTGGCTTTGCGAAAAATTTTTGATCGGGTTATCAAGCGGGTTATCAAGAGTTGCCCCATAAAAAAACCTGACAAACCCACTATGCAGATCTGCCAGGCAACATGAAGAGAAAAGAACCGTCTTGTATTGGTTGATTGGTAGGTTTCAAATACTAAAGCACAATTATTTAGTACTTTTTTTGAAGTTCATAAACCAGGATACATGATAAAAACCCTGTTTCATGTCCGGGTTACCATCGGCATCTCTTTCTTTTACATCCAGATGGCTAACCATCACATCGTCACCCTTCTGCCAGTTAGCGGGTAATACAATCCTGTTATCAGCGTAATTGGTCTGCAATGCGATCAGCGTTCTTTGAATTTCGTAAATACTTCTTCCCACCTCGTTGGGATAGAAATAGAACGCTCTGATCTTGTTTTCAGGATCGATAAAAAACACCCCTCTGATACTTTGCCCGGGATTGTTTTTCGAGTCAAGCATACCAAAACTATTAGCAATTTTGTATGAAGGATCCTCCACAAGTGGAAAGTTTATTTTCACAGGAACTCTTTCTTTGAAAGTTATCTCTTCCAGATTGGATTTCCAACCATGGTGCGCTTCCAACCCATCTGTGGAAAGGACAATAATTTCGGCATTCAATGCTTTAAATTCATCCTGCTTGTAAGCAAGTTCCAGTACCTCTGATGAACATACAGGGGTGTAATCGCGTGGATGGGCAAATATTATTTTCCAGTTGCTTCCAAAATCCGCGGGAAAAGAGATCTCACCATTTGTTGAATTGGCTTCGAAGGAGGGTGCTTCCGATCCGATTAAAGGGATCCTTGGGTTTACTTCATTTTGCTTTTGCGCCAGAGAAATATTCAAAGATAGAATTATTAGCCCGGCAATGATCATCATTTTTTTCATAGCTTTAAAATTTTGATTTGTAATGTTTGTGAATAAAGGAATCATGATTTGATTTTTCGATTCCTTATCAAAGGAACATTATATATTATCCAAAAAAAAGCCGGTTAGGACGAAATAAAGGATCGGCTGTCCTAATGATAGGATATTTTACCCGGGATGGATAAAGATGGTAACTTCCCCCCAAAAAAAGATGTAAAAAAGATATTAGAATAACGGCAGGAAATATATTCTGAGAGATTGATAAACAGGACGGAAGAGGGTTATTTTTGGTGAATGGTCAAATCGTTTGCAACACATTCATCAAATCATTCCGGAAGGATTTGCTCAAGGGGATCGCTTTGCGGGCAACAGCCAAATGACTCAGCGCTACTTCATCCACATGCTCAACGTTGACAATATAAGAGCGATGAACGCGTACAAATTGACCCTGAGGGAGTTTTTCGCTCATCTCTTTCAGGGTTATCACCAGCAAATACTCTTTATCTTTGGTATAAATCCGACAATAATTTCGCTCTGCCTCAATATAATAGATATCTTTCACGATTATTTTCACCATTTTTTCATGGTTTCTTACAAAAATAGAATCGGTGAGAACAAACGAGGATTTGTTTTTTATTTCGGCACTGGCAGGGATAGGATCATCATGGGAGCTGGATACAGCATTTTGCTGTAATCTACTGGCGGTAAGCTCAATGGCACGCTTCAAATCCAGACTCTTAAAAGGTTTTGGGATAAAGGCATAGGGATGCGTGTCTTTTGCACGGTTGAAATGGGCATCATCGGCATTGGCTGTAAGGTAAATTACAGGTATGTTTCGTTCTTTCTGCATCATTTCTGCAGTTTGTATACCATCAATTTTTCCTTTCAGATGAATATCCAACAATACGATGTCGGGGTGATTTTCCCTTACATGTACCAGCGCTTCTTCACCCCGGGGCACAATGCCGGTTACTTCGTATCCAAACCCTGAAAGTTGCAGGGAAATATTTGCCCCAATCACCATCTCGTCTTCAACGACTAATATACGCAAAGGTCTTTTCATTTTATTCAGCTTATTTTATTCCTTAAAGGTCATGTTTGTGGTTCCCTTTTGTGCTATTTCTGTCATTTCTCAAAGGGAGCAGGGGATAAAAATGTTGATAAACCATGAACCCTGCTATAACCTTTTTAGGTCATATCTTAATAAAGGTATAAATTTTTATTGCACGACCGTTTAAAATAAAATCATATTTAAACATAAAATAATATCAATTTACCTGAAACACTTCTTAATTCATACAAATCAGGAATTTCCAAAACCAAATTTTTAGTTTGCAGACATTACAGACCAGGAAAAAAATAAGGGTATTCGAAAATTCTGGATTTATTTTTTTTGAGTGAAAGGCAAATGTTATCCATGCTGCCCGATGGTCGGTAACTGAAAGCAGATAGGAGAAACCATCATGCACACCCTGATCAAAGCACAGGGTTAAAAATCATCATTAAAGATCTCCCTGCCATTCCTGATAAAACTGAACAAGAAACTGCTCCATGAAGTTGTGTCTGTGCTCTGCCAAAGACCTGCCTGTGGAGGTATTCATCCTGTCTTTCAGCAACAGAAGTTTTTCATAAAAATGGTTGATCGTGGGTGCGTTGCTGTTTTTGTACTCTTCCCTGCTCATATTCAGATCGGGTTTTATTTCAGGATTCCAGATCTCTCTTCCTTTATATCCTCCATAATTGAAAGTTCTTGCTATTCCTATTGCACCGAGGGCATCCAATCTGTCGGCATCCTGAACAACATCCATTTCTTTTGATCGAAAATCAACACGGCCAAGACTATTCTTGAACGACATATTCCGGATGATGCCAAGGATGTGATCAGTCGTTTTTGCATCGACACCGGAATCACGCAGAAAACTTTCGGCTTTTTTGGGGCCGATCTCTTCATCGCCACCATGAAACTTCGGGTCTGCGATATCGTGAAGCAATGCTGCCAGTTCTACCACAAATAAATCCACATCCTCTGACCGGGCTATTTTGCGGGCAGTTTTCCACACGCGGTAAATATGCCACCAGTCGTGCCCACCTTCTGCCGATTTCAATTCTTCTCTAACATACGCTT
>CAYMLS010000258.1:0-7737 GCA_964390665.1 uncultured Bacteroidales bacterium
GCCCTGTCCCTTCTTTTAAAAGAGCCAACGGAAATTACCGGCACCGGTCGTACAGATACCGAAGTGCATGCAAAGGAGTATACAGCACATTTTGATTATACAAACCTGTTATCAGAAAAAGAAAAAGCACAACTGTGCTATAAACTAAACCGGATATTACCTCGCGATATATCGGTAAAGAAGATCAAAAATGTAAACAGCGATGCTCATGCGCGCTTTAGCGCCATAAAAAGAAGCTACGAATATATAATTTGCAGAGAAAAAGACCCCTTTTGGATTGACAGGGCCTGGCAACTTGAAATACCGCTTAATTTTGATCTCATGCAAGAGGCATCTCAGATCCTGATGGAATATTCTGATTTTGAAAGCTTCTCCAAAAGCAATACGCAAGTTAAGAATTACTTATGCACACTTACCGAATCGACATGGGAAAAAAGGCAACACTTTTGGGTTTATAAAATAAGTTCAAACCGTTTTCTGAGAAATATGATCCGTGCTATTGTAGGCACCATGACTGATATAGGGACAGAAAAGTTAAACCTTGATGCATTCAGGAAGGTAATCGAAAGCAAAGACAGAAAAAATGCCGGGTACTCGGTACCCGGCTATGGACTTTATTTCCTGGGAGCTGAATATGATACAGCATTATTTGAGGAAAACTGATAATTGAGACCAAAACTAAGCCAACGACCAGGTTGTGGAACATTGGCAATAGAAACTCTTTCTGCATCGAGTACATTGGAAGCATCGGCAAATAATTTCCAGTTATCAAACTGATAGGATACACGCGCATTTGCTAACCAATAGGGTTCAAAATCAACTGTTGAGGTAAAAACACCATTTTCATATAACATATACCCCCCCTCTCTTTGATGATATGAGGCGATGATATTGATTTGTAAGGAAGGGATGATTTGTATATCTGCCCCCAGATCAAGTTTGTGTTTTAAATGATCGAGTGCATAATTAGAAACCAACTGATCGCTGTTTTTATCGGCATAAATATAAGCATATTGTATTTGGGGCGTAAAAAAAGGGGCAAAAGGTAAGGATTGAAAGCGAAGACCGGTTTCCAATCCTGCAATATTCACCTTTGTATGATTCATACTTCGCCAGATCTCTTCACCCGGACTTTTCACCCAATCGATTAAATCAATTCCCCATCGGTGAAATAGTGCAAAATCAAAGGTAAAGTTTTCAAAACGACTTAGATATCCGGTTTCCAGAGAAATGGCTTTTTCCGGAAACAGCATCTCATTACCCTGATTGGTGGGCCCTGCGTAAAAAAGATCGGTAAAAGTGGGCAGTCTTAATGTACGATTCAGAGACATAAACCAACGATGCCGGGGGGTAAAATGCCAGGCAAAATCGATACCGGGAAACAAAGTAACCGGAACATCAAGGTCAGAATTGGTATAAACAAGTGAACCACCCGACAAGGAGAAACGCTCTTTTATGATACTGTGCTCTGCCATGATTCCTAAACCTGACCGGTTATACGAGCGATTGTAAAAATTACCACTTCCGGCTTTTACCTCAATGGGGTTTTCCATCTCAACTCCCAAAACATTGCTCATGATATACTCGTATCTGTAATCAAAACCAAAGGCGGTTTCTCCCATATCCCAGGAAAAACTGTAATCTGCTGAAACGCCTGCTGTATGTGTAAGATGATAATTGTGTCCGCTGTACCAATCAGGAGATTCATTTCTGAATAGTTCGAACCTGTCGGTATGCCTTCGCCAATAAATCCTGGGATTGAAATTGATGATCCCCTCAGGTTTTAACTGCACAGATGCAAAAATAGTTTGGGTTTCTTCAAATTGCTCAGGATATACGGGTGTATAGAAACTATTGGCACCAAATGCTTTTTGGTTAAAACCTGTTTGTACGTCAAGTAGAAAATCCTTTACAGGATAGTCCATTCGGTAAAAAAGATTCCCTGCCTTAAAGTCGGTATTATCCACGAAGCCATCGTTTACCATTCCCGTTGCTGATACAAAATGCCCGGCCTGCCCTGTTTGAAATCCTCCGGAAACGGCAGGAAAAATAAGGCCATATTCACCAGCAACCAAAGACAGGGAAGCATGTGAAGCGCCTGGTTGACGGGTAATGATATTGACAGCACCATTGAAGGCGTTGGGCCCGAATATACGGGCACCTGGCCCCTGCAATACTTCAATACGTTCGATAGATTTCAGGTCTACGGGCAAATTAAGATTGTGATGCCCTGTTTGGGGATCGCTAATGTTGATCCCATTGAGGAGTATTAACGTTTGGTCGAAAGTACCTCCCCGTATGCTTATATCGGCCTGCATGCCCCAATGTCCGCGGGTTCTGATGTCTACACCGCGTACATTACCCAGCAAACTGGCCAAATCATGAACGGGTGCTTTCTCAATTTCGGGACGCGAAATAACCTGCACAATCCTCATCAATTCCGACTGAAGCATGGGGGTGAGTTGTGCACTCACCACCACCTCTTCCAGATCAAGGGTATCTGACGTGGAGTTTTCAGGAATGCGGGTGTTGCTTTCGCGGGCAAAAACCGGCAATACGAGGATGCTGCAACCAACAGATAACACGCCGATACGTACCACCTTTTTCAAACTACTGAAAACAGCATAAGAAGTGCGTTTCCAGCGCCTGAACGTAAGTACGCTCTTAGGTGTTTGTTGTGTTCTCATCCTTTTTGGTTTAAGTGAAATAATAGATTGATTTATCAGTATAATTGAGAGAAACCATCTGCATGGGTTCTCTCAGGTTTTAAACTTAATAGATACAAGATTGTTTATAAAACTTTTAAAAAAATCACTTCAGCAATTATCCTGCCCCACCATGCCGGATGAAGGATCACCAGTCATCGTCATCCCAGTCATCGTCATCCCAATCATCGTCGTCATCATCCCATAGGGAGGGTGATTTTGAGGTGGAGGATGCCCCTGAGGTCGCCTGAGAAATTGTAATCGTTTGCCGAAAAAGTGTAGCATTGTCATTCTCATCTTCAGCAAAATCAGATCCGGAATTTACCCACAATCCCAACCGGTAATTTCCCGGTGCAATACCGGCAGTTTCATCAAGGCTAACCGTTTCGTTTTCAAATTCATGACTTCCAAAATGATAAATACCATCCAGAGGGTATTTTTTTACAATGATCAGGTCTTCAGCACTGGAACTACCTTCAGGGAGCAAATACAGACTTACATCAAAGGAAGGTGTAATGTGCTCTGAATTATTTCCATCTGCCAATACCATAAAATACAATCCATTGATAACATTTGTTTCTGCATCAAAATGTTCAAAGTACATATTTTCCTCCAGATTGGAAGGATAAATATTGGTATTTTCAATGGTTTGTCCGGTTAACGAATAAGTGAGCAAACTCATAATAATGAAGTAGAGATAATTTTTCATATCGATCAGGTTTATAAATCCATAAAATTAAAAACTAAAAAAGATGATTTAAACAGCAACATTTTAATAAGCTAAAAATAGTATAATTCCTTAGGAAAGGATGGCTTTCCCACCCCCCTCATGTTTTGTGTTTTGTTACAAAAATTCTGTTTCATTATGCATAATCTTAAAAAAGATAAGCAAACCCAACCCTTATCGCCAGTTCGCCATCATTGAAAAAATAGTCTCCTCCGATGTCAATTTTCCAGTTTCGGGTGAGTGAACGCACATACCCGGCACCCAGACTCAAATCACTGTTATCTTTTATCAAACCCCGAAATCTCAAATAAATAGGATTGATGGGATAAAACCGAGCACCAAGCACCAAGCTATTCTCTCCCTGCGACCATATTTCGTACCCTCCGGTAAGGGCAAAATTACGGATCAAAAAGTAATTCACTTCCAGACCTATTTGTGTTTTGTCGGCAATTTGATCAAAATCAGTTTTAAAAAGGTCTGAACCAATTCCAACACGCCACGGTCCTGCGGCGTTAGAAACGACTGACGTTGCGAGAAACATCAGTAATACCATTACAATTTTTTTCATTTGAATAAGGTTTTAAGATTTTAATGTGTGTGTGTAAGATGTGAACAACAAAAGTAAACAATTCAAACAAGTACATTAAAATAAACTATATGTTATACTTCATCAAAACAAAAAAAAACAGTGGAATGGTTGCAAAGTTTTTGGAAAGGAAAGAGTTACTGTTACAATTATTTATCAACATATAGAAATTGGATGCAAATGTTGTCGGGTTCAACACTCAAACCATTCATCAGGCCATCCAACAATCCTAGGAAAAACAACATTCTCATATCAAAGCAAATGCCCCATTTTATTCTTTTTGGTATCCATATATACTTTGCAGTGGGGTCCGGTGGGCACAATAATAGGCACATTTTCGGTAATTTCCAGACCATAACCAGACAATCCCAATCTTTTGCTGGGGTTGTTGGTGATAAGTCGTACTTTTTTCACACCCAAATGCCTCAATATTTGGGCACCAATACCATAATCTCTCTCATCGGCTTTAAAACCCAGTTCTACATTTGCTTCCACTGTATCCATCCCCTGTTCCTGCAAATGATAGGCTTTCAGTTTATTAAGCAGTCCTATGCCCCTTCCTTCCTGGTTCATATACAAAACAATACCGGTTCCTTCTTCATCAACCATCTGCATGGATTTGTGCAGTTGCCCTCCGCAATCACATTTACAAGATCCGAAAATATCACCGGTAACACATGATGAGTGCACCCTTACCAGTACCTCATCGTCGGGTCCCCAGGAGCCCTTTGTTAAAGCGAGATGAAGTTTTCCATTGGTGGTTTGTTTGAATGCCGTAAGTTTAAAATGCCCCCATTCAGTAGGCAGATCAACCATGATCTCCTGACTGATGAGGCTTTCGTTTTTAATCCGGTATGCGATCAGTTCTTCAATGGAAATAATTTTGAGATCAAATCTTTTTGCCATTTCGAATAACTCCGGCAGGCGTGCCATAGATCCGTCTTCATTCATGATTTCCACCAAAGCCCCGGCAGGTTCAAGTCCGGCCAAACGTGCCAGGTCTATAGCCGCTTCGGTGTGCCCTGCCCTTTGCAGTACACCACCTTCGCGTGCCTGAAGCGGAAAAATATGACCTGGACGACCTAACTCATGGGGTTTTATATTTTTATCAGACAACGCTTTAATGGTGGCGGCTCTGTCTGATGCCGAAATACCCGTTGTACATCCATAACCGTTCAGGTCAACAGATATGGTAAACGGCGTTTCGTGCAGAGCGGTATTGTTGGGTACCATCAAATCGAGGTTTAGTTCGTTGCATCTCTGCCTTGTAATGGGTGCGCAAATGAGCCCACGACCATACTTAGCCATAAAATTAACGATCCCGGGAGTTATGTTTTCGGCTGCCGCAATAAAATCCCCCTCATTTTCGCGGTTTTCGTCATCTACAACAATTACAACCTTTCCCTTTTTAATTTCCTCAACAGCATCTTCAATTGAATCCAGTTTGATGTTATCAGATCTGGTTTCTTTGGGTTGGTTTCCAAACATTTGATTCTATTTTTTTAAACGATTTAAAAAATCCTATCAACAAAGCAAGATTCATACTGTAGAAATGGGTGATAAACCTTAAAAATCCGACATGAACCTTTTGTTTTATAAGCAAAATATCCAACAAAGGTAGTATAAAGAAAAAACAGTGTAATAAGAATGTATAAAAATAAAAATTGTTGACCCCGGCCAACAGTGCGTGTGCGCACCATGCCAGAATCAAAAAAAAAGGACCCAGCCAACGCAGCACCTTATGTGATATAAAACAAAAGGAAAGTCCTTTGGTTTGAGACCACAGCAAATGAGAAAAATGTCGAAGGTTCTGAAAGTTACCGGTAGAAATACGGGTCTTGCGCCTGAATTCGTCCTTCAGATTGTTAGATACGTCCTCAAAAACACGCGCATGGAGATTATTGATACACTGATATCCTTTTTCCAGTACTTTCATATTGATGAAAAAATCATCCACCAGAAAATTTTTGGGAACGGGAGCGTACAATTTACGCCTGATGGCAAAACATCCACCAAACGGCCCCATCATGGTACCCCATAAAATACTCTCGTGTTGCTTGATTTGCACTTCTCTGGATATATAGGCATTCTCCTGATAGGAAATACCACTTCCGTGCATATTTGTATTCAACATGTGAGAATCAACCAATCCTATATCCTGATCTTTAAAAAATTTCACCAACTCAAAAAGTGTTGATCTTTCTAACATAACATTGGCATCGGTAAGCAGAATGATCGATCCTTTTGACCGGTCGTAAAGATCGTTGATCACATTGCCTTTACCACGCCTTTGATGAAATGGAAAAAACTGCAACAGGGGAAAGGTATGACTTAGTTTTTCAAGAATACTGTTGGTATTGTCCTCAGAGGCATCAGAACCAACAAGTACTTCAATTTTTTCAAGGGGATAAGTGGTATTAAAAATACTTCTTATCTTGTTTTCGATGACTTCCTCCTCATTAAAAGCAGAAATGAGTATGCTGACCACTGGCAGTTCTTCGGAATGTTTGTAATGTGCAAAGTTCATGCTTTTTTTCCAGGCCAGTAACCCGAGTATCCATGGGAAAATCACATAGGAGTATAATAATAGTGCAACACTAAACCAAAAAACAAAACCTACGATGTGCAGTAATACAATATTTTCCAAGACAGCATGAAATTATTTACAGATCATTTGTACTTTGCGGGCATAAAACTCAGCCAGTGTTTCAGAAATTCTTCTGTTATCATAATAAGATCGGATAAATGCGGCTGCATTACGACCTATCCTTTCAAATCTTTTTTTATCTCTCACCAGGGCATTGATCTGTGCAATAAAATCAAAAGCCAGATCTTCTATAATAATATTGTGTTCGTGCACCACATCAATACCTTCAGCACCAATAGATGTGGTAACAATGGTTTTGCCGAGTGCCATCCCTTCGATGATTTTGACACGCATGCCACTTCCGGAAAAGAGAGGAGCGATCATCACCGCGTTTTCGCGAATAAAAAGTTCGGCATCTTCTACCTCGCCATGAAAAACAACATTTTTCTTCTTTCTGAAAAGTTTTTTCATCTTCCGTGGTGCATTTCTTCCTGCAATATGAAAAGATAAACCAGGATTCATTTCAAGCAATTCACCCCAAACGTTGTCGAGAAACCAGATCAACCCTTCCTGATTAGGAAACCAGTCAAGTGTACCGATAAAGAACAGCGAAGGAAATTTGACATTCTCTTTCTCCGGTGAAAGATTATTCAAATCATATCCTACAGGGATGATCTGGTAAGGTACCTGGTTGCCCATTCTGCGATATTTGCGGGCATCTCTGGATGTAATGGGCAGAAGAAGGTCATAGTGATTGAGGTAATTCAGTTCGAAACGGCGAATCCTTTTGGCCAGCAAATAAAAATACTTACGCCTGAAATAATTCTTTTCAAAATTAGCCGATCTTTCCCAAATTTCGTATTCTATATTGTGAGCCCTGAGAGATATCAGAGCTTTGCTGTGTTTTCTGATGGTATCAATATAAAAGCAAAGGTATAAACCTTCAAGCTGAATGACATCGAAGTCTTCTTTTACCAAAAGCTCGGCGAGTTCTCTTTCGAATTTGTGACTAAAAAACCGGGTTGCATTGTATGGCAATTTAGAAAAAACAAGGTTGGAAAAAGCATGCAAGGGGTTAATGCCGGTATCTACTTTTACATCGAGAATACGTATAGTGTTTTTTATTTTGGGG
>CAYMLS010000259.1:0-7716 GCA_964390665.1 uncultured Bacteroidales bacterium
AGTCAGGCATACCTGAAAATTTACAAAGAAAGCGGATTGGAATACATAAAAAAGATTTATGAGAATTTTCAGGAAGATATGACTGAGGATGGCATCGGAAATATTTCTGAATTTTTTGAAGGTGACCCTCCACACCAAAGCAAAGGGGCGATTTCTTTTGCACCCAGTGTAGCAGAACTATTGCGTATCCGGCGAATGATCAAAGACATGGAAAAAAAACTTCATGCATAATATTATTATCAATTAATTCTTGTCATTAATTTCATTACAAAAAAGATTATGAAAGTTTTAATGTTTGGATGGGAATTTCCCCCACATATTTCAGGAGGGTTGGGTACAGCTTGCTACGGACTGACAAAAGCATTGCTCAAATGCGGTGTTGATATTATTTTTGTTGTTCCCAAGGCATTTGGCGACGAAAAACCAGGTTCTATAGAATTGGTGAATGCAAGCAAGGTAAGGTTAAATGTGATGGAAGATGTATTTAAAGAGCATCAGCAAAACCTTTCCTATTTGGAGGTAGATTCCAGTCTGTTGCCATATACATCGGAGGAAGAATACTACCATATCATCAATAAAATTGAAACGGCCACGCAACACGAAAAAAAACAACTGACCAGCTACCAATTCGATTTTGAAGGCGGATACGGCAAAAACCTCATGGAAGAAGTGAAAAGATATGCCATGGTAGCGGTAGAAATTGCCCGGTCGGAAAATTTTGACATTATACATGCCCATGATTGGCTTACGTATCTGGCCGGAAAAGAAGCCAAAAGAATCACAGGTAAACCTTTGGTTGTGCATATGCATGCAACGGAATTTGACCGCTCAGGCGATCAGGTAAACCAGAGTGTTTACGATATTGAACGAGAGGGAATGCATGCCGCGGATATGGTTGTTGCGGTAAGTGATCTTACCCGAAATGTTGTCATCAACCGCTATGGTGTTAGTCCTCACAAAGTTGTTACTGTTTACAATGGTGTTGAACCCACTGAAAAGGACGCAGAATCCTCCGCATACAAAAAGAATATTGATGAAAAAATTGTAACCTTCCTCGGGAGAATCACCTATCAGAAAGGTCCTGAATATTTTATAGAAGCTGCCAATAAAGTGCTCAAATTAGATAATAATGTAAGATTTGTGATGGCAGGGAGCGGAGATATGTTGCCAAAAATGATCAGAAGGGTTGCCAAACTGGGCATTGCCAATAAATTTCATTTTACAGGATTTTTGAAAGGCGACGACGTAGATCATATGTTCGGCATCAGTGACGTTTACGTAATGCCTTCTGTATCTGAACCCTTCGGCATTTCACCCCTTGAAGCTATGCGATCAAATGTACCGGTTATCATCTCCAAACAATCAGGGGTGGCAGAGGTGCTTAAACATGCTCTGAAAATTGATTTCTGGGATATTGATGCCATGGCAGATGCCATTTATGGTCTTTTGCATTATAAATCACTACCCGAAGAATTTAAAAAACAAGGGAAAACAGAGGTTGATAGTATCAAATGGGACCAGGCTGGTCTTAAAGTAAAAGAAATATATCAACAATTCATTGATTAAAAGAGTTTACATAAAATGTTACCCTACATTTAAATAAAACCATTTTTTTAACAGAAACTGCATCATAAGTATGCAGATTATAATTGAGGAGAGATATGAGAGCAATATGTTTCTATTTTCAGGTTCACCAACCCTTCAGACTAAGAACCTACAGATTTTTTGATATCGGAAACCAACATGATTACTACGATGAATATGCCAATCGTTTCCATATACAACAAATTGCGGAAAGAAGTTACCTGCCAGGCAACAAGATACTACTGAATTTGATCAGGAAATTTGGTGACAAGTTCCGTATTGCTTTCAGTATTACAGGCTCTGCCATGGAGCAATTTGAAATGTATGCCCCGGAGGTTATCAAAAGTTTTCAGGAACTGGCGAAAACCGGAAATGTAGAGTTCCTGGCAGAAACATACATGCATAGCCTTGCTTCGTTAAAAAGCAAAGACGAATTTGCCCATCAGGTAAAATTGCATGAAGAAAAAGTAGAACGACTGTTTGGCGTAAAACCAAAGGCTTTCAGAAATACCGAACTTATATATAATGATGAGATCGGGCAAACAATTTTTAACCTCGGATACAATACTGTGATCACCGAAGGGGCAAAACATATCCTGGGTTGGAAAAGCCCTAACCTGTTGTATTGCAGTGCTGCAAACCCCAAAATCAAACTTTTGCTCCGCAACTTTCAATTGACCGATGATATCTCAATCCGCTTTTCTATCAAAGAATGGAGCGAATGGCCATTGACAACAGAAAAATTTGCAGAATGGATCAATGCGCTGGGAAACAAAAGCGAAGTGATAAATCTTTTTATGGATTATGAATCTTTGGGTGAAAAACAACGAAAAGAAACAGGCATTTTTGAGTTTTTGGAATCTTTTCCTGAAACAATTTTCAAAAAAACCGATTATACGTTTCGTACTCCATCGCAGGTTGCAAGTACACTTCAACCCGCCTCGCCACTACATATCCCCTACCCCGTTTCATGGGCCGATGAAGAAAGGGATATCACCAATTGGTTAGGCAACGAAATGCAAAATGAAGCCTTTGACAAACTTTATGACCTCGAATTACTGGTGAAAAACTGCAATGATTTCTCCATTCAGAATGACTGGAAACGCCTGCAGTCAAGTGATCACTTCATTTATATGTCTACAAAATGGTTTTCTGATGGCATAGGATCAAAAAACAACAACCCTTATAACTCTCCCTACGATGCCTTCATAAATTATATGAATGTTTTAGCCGATTTTGAATTGCGCGTAAAACGATTTCAGAATCAAGAGGGTACGTTCAACATTAAAGTACCCAAAAAAAGATCGACCAAAACCAGAACTACTGGCAAAAAAGCAACGGAAACTTCCAAAACACAAAAACCGGGAACCAGAAAAACCGAAAAAAAAGAAAATGCAGACCTTAAGAATAGTACTGATAAATAAGCCGACTCATTGGTTTAATTATTTTTAACCAATGATTTAAACTCAATTAATGATGCATTTTAAGGTTTTGAATGTTTATCTGGTAATTATGAAATAAAATCCGATAAAACCTTTTTTTTTTTAAACGGGTTTCTTCTTTTGTCAAAAAAATGCAGGTTACAGGTTATCAATTTTATTCACAACATCTTTTTGAAACCTTATCCATTCAACGCTCTTCAAAATTATTTTTTGTATTTTCGTGCTCTTTTTGGAAATAAAGGATATACTAATTTAAATTATTAAATATGAAGAAAAATCACCCCGACTATTTATTTGAAGTAAGCTGGGAAGTATGTAATAAAATTGGTGGGATACACACATTGATCACCACCAAAGCCAATCTCCTCTCCGAAAGCATGAACGATAACTATATTTGTATCGGTCCTGATGTGTGGAAGGAAACCCATGGAAACCCCGAATTTGTTGAAGACAAATATCTTTACCGCTCATGGAGAAAAGAAGCCACAAAGGAAGGCCTCCATTTTAGGATAGGACGCTGGAACATACCCGGCGAACCCATTGTGATCCTGGTTGACTTCACCCCTTTCTTTTCTGATAAAAATGACATCTTTACCGATCTTTGGCTGAAATTCAAACTAAATTCATTAAGTGGCCAATGGGACTATACAGAACCTGCCCTCTTTGGGTATGCCGCAGGAAAAGTCATTGAAAGCTTTTACAATTACCATCTTTCATCCAAAGATCGTTTCATCGCACAGTTTCATGAATGGATGACCGGATCAGGTGTGCTGTACCTTAAGGACAAAGTACCTCAGGCCGGTACAGTTTTCACCACTCACGCTACGGCGCTGGGAAGAGGTATCTCCTCTGAAGGAATCCCTTTGTATTCGCAAATCAACAACATTAATGGCGAAGAAAAAGCCAGAGAACTGAACATTCTCTCCAAGCACAGTATGGAGCAAACTGCTGGAAACAATGCCGATGTTTTTACAACTGTAAGTGGATTGAGTGCGAAAGAATCCCATAAACTTCTCGGTAAAGAACCAGATCTGATAACCCCCAACGGTTTCAACAACAATTTCGTGCCCGAAGAAAAGGAGTTTGTTGTAAAAAGAAAAAAAGCCAGAGAAAAACTGTTTGCTGTTGCTTCCGGGCTGATCAATCAACCCATCAAAGAAAACAGCTTACTGATGATGACCAGCGGTCGATACGAATTCAGAAACAAAGGATATGATCTTTTCATAGAAATGCTGGGAAAACTCAATCAAATGGACATCGATCATCAGGTAGTCGCATTTATGCTGATACCTGCCAACCAAACCGGTGTTAAACCCGATGTCATAAAAAGAGTTGATTCTCCTGATTTTAATCATCCTGTAGAAAGAGAGTATACAACCCATAAACTTGTTGATGAACCCAATGATGAGATTATAAAAGCACTAAAAAGTGCCGGACTGAATAATGCCGAATCTGATAAAGTTAAGGTTGTTTTTCTACCGGCCTACCTCAATGGAACCGATGGTGTAATAGACCTGAATTATTACGATACCCTCATTGGATTCGATCTCACCTTGTTTCCTTCTCTTTACGAACCATGGGGTTATACACCACTGGAAAGCCTTGCCTTCAGAATTCCCACGGTAACCAGTTCCTTGGTTGGATTTGGCGCCTGGGTAAAAGAAAAGTTTCCTGATCAGGCTGGCGCCATCAAAACCTTTGAAAGAGACCAACAGAACTACCATGAAATATCCTATCAGATCGCACAATACATCAAAGAGATAACATCTGATCAGGAATTTGGAAACATGACTGCCGACGATCAGGGTTTCAATTCCTATCGTCATTCCAGCATGATAGAATTATCAGAAATGGCTGCAATTATTTCGCAGGAGATAACATGGCAGAAACTCGTGGATAATTATTTAAAGGCTTTTGAATTGGCCATGGAAAGGGTACAAACCAGAGAAGAGCAATTCAAACTGAAAAAACCACCCGTGAAAACAGAATATCTCAAATCAGTGGTTTCGAAGCCCAAATGGAAAAAAATCCTTATTGAGATCAGTATCCCTGATGAACTGAAAGGTCTTCAGAAACTATCAAGAAACCTTTGGTGGACATGGAATTATGATGCAAAACAGTTGTTTGAGAAAATTGATCCCGAACTATGGGAAAAATGTGAAAAAAGCCCACCCAAACTCCTGGATAACTTAACCCTTGAGCATTATAAAAATTTGCTCAGGAACAATGACTACATGTCGGAATATACCCGGGTTATCCAAAAGTTTGACGACTATATGAAGAAGGGTGAAGAGAAAAGCGATCAATCTATCGCTTATTTTAGCATGGAATACGGATTACACTCTTCCGTAAAAATATATAGCGGAGGATTGGGCGTTCTTGCAGGTGATTTTCTTAAACAAGCCAGTGACGATAACATCAATATGGTTGGAATCGGCCTGGCATACAGATTCGGATATTTCAGCCAAAATCTGTCTCTTACCGGTGAGCAAATGGCACTTTACAATCCTCATAATTTTACTTACATGTCTGCCCAACCTGTACGCGATGAAAACGGCGAATGGGTGAAAATAAGTATTGCCTTCCCGGGACGCAATGTGTATGCAAAAGTTTGGAGAATTGATGTAGGACGTACCCCTCTTTTCCTGCTCGATACAGATATCACGGAAAACAATTCTATGGACCGTTCCATTACCCACCAGCTTTATGGTGGTGATTGGGAAAACAGGTTTAAACAGGAGTTTCTGCTTGGTATTGGAGGTATTCGACTGTTGGATGCATTGGGCCTTCAACCCAGGGTATTCCACCTCAATGAGGGACATGCCGCTTTTGCAGGACTGGAAAGACTCCGCAAGTTCGTTCAGGATGAAAAACTCACTTTTGAAGAAGCCATGGAAATGGTGCGGGCCAGCAGCCTCTTTACTACGCACACTCCCGTTCCTGCTGGTCATGATTTCTTTAGCGAAGACATGCTTCGTACATACATGCCTCACTATGCCGACCGCCTCGGTATAAAATGGGAAACATTTATGTCGCTCGGGAAAATCCATACCGAAAACCCCCAGGAACAATATTCTATGAGTGTATTGGCAACAAAACTGGCCTCAGAAGTAAACGGCGTAAGTAAAATACACGGTAAAGTTTCACGAGACATGTTCAAAGATCTGTATCCGGGATACTTTAAAGACGAGGTGCATATCGGACACGTGACCAATGGTGTACATTACGGAACATGGGTGGCCCCTGAATGGCAAAAACTTTACCAGGATACTTTTGGAGACTGTTTTGCTGATGACGTTTCCTTGCTCAACTGCTGGGAAAAGATTTATAATGTTCCGGATGAAAAAATATGGACACTGCGCCAGCAACAAAGGCAAAAGCTTATGGATTACATCAAAAAAAGATTGTTGAGTAATCTCTCCCGCAGGCAGGAAGCACCCCGAAAAGTATATCAAACACTGGAAGCGCTCAATCCCAATGCACTCACCATTGGCTTTGCCCGAAGATTTGCCACATACAAACGTGCCGGTTTGCTTTTCAATGATCTGGAAAAACTAGCCCGGATCGTTAATAAAACCAATATGCCTGTGCAATTTCTTTATGCAGGGAAAGCGCACCCTGCTGATAAAGCGGGTCAGGAACTCATTAAACATATTGTAGATGTTTCCAAAAGAAAAGAATTTGTTGGAAAAGTCATATTTTTGGAAGATTATGATATGGAACTGGGAGAAGCTTTGGTAAAAGGCGTTGATATTTGGCTCAATACCCCTACCCGCCCACTGGAAGCTTCCGGTACCTCAGGGCAAAAAGCATCCCTCAATGGTGTCATGAATTTTAGTGTTCTCGATGGATGGTGGGCCGAAGGTTATACTACAGAAGCAGGATGGGCCATCAAAGAAGAAAAAACCTACGACAACCAGGTTTTCCAGGATGAGTTGGATGCGGAGATCATTTATAACACCCTCGAAAACGAAATCATTCCTTTGTTCTACGAAAGAAATGAGAAAGATATTCCGGTGGATTGGGTAAAATGGATCAAAAACAACATTGCCAAAATTGCCCCTGTTTTTACCAACAAGCGAATGATGGATGACTATATGAAATATTTCTATCACAAACTTTTTGATAAAACAGAAAGACTAAAGGACCATGGATACGCCATTGCCAAAGAACTTGCCAGATGGAAATCAAAGATCATCCAGGGATGGGATTCTGTGGAAGTAGTATCGCGCAATGTAATGAATACAGCAGATAGATCTCTTTTATTGGGTGAAAGTTTCTCAGCCGAACTGGTACTAAACCTAAACGGTTTCAATGAAAGCGATCTGGGTGTAGAGATCGTATTCAGTCAAAAAACCTTTGAAGGTGAAGACAGTGTCATTTCTGTTTATGAAATGGAACAAACCAGCAAAGATGACGAAACTGTTACTTTCAGATGTCAGGTTCCCACAGAGCGGGTAGGTATTTATAACTATGCTTTCCGGCTTTTTCCCAAACACGACCTCTTGTCGCACAGACAAGACCTGAAACTGGTCAAGTGGTTCTGATACATTTTTGAAATAATGGAAAAGGTTGCAGAAAAGGTTCAACGATCAAAAAAACCTTCTGCAACCTTTTATCATATTTTTCCATCTTTGAGTCCAGTAAAAAAAGTATTTGTCCACAAATTTCCACAAATTCACACGAATTT
>CAYMLS010000260.1:0-7712 GCA_964390665.1 uncultured Bacteroidales bacterium
CATCTTTGCATTTTTCTCTATCATTGTTATCCGGCAAATAAGGGTGTCCGATATGAAACCATTTATTTTACCGGACACTTCTGTTACTTTATGTAACTTTGTATGAGAGATTTTTAAGGGTTGTACTTAAACAGACTTTATTCAATCTCAAATTTTTATGATCCGCAACAAACAAAACTGTATTTATTTTTCATCAGATACATGTCGAAAAACGAAAATTTAAACCCGGAATCCAAATCACTGAGTACCGCCGAACGGGAATATGAAAAAGCCCTCCGCCCGGCACAATTCAGTAGTTTTACCGGACAGGCAAAAATCATTGATAATCTGAAGGTTTTTGTTGATGCCGCCAGACAACGCAACGAAGCGCTCGACCACGTTCTTTTACACGGACCTCCGGGGCTGGGAAAAACTACGTTGGCTCATATCATTGCCAATGAAATGGGTGTGGGAATAAAAATAACCTCAGGACCTGTGCTCGATAAACCAGGCGATCTGGCAGGGCTGCTTACCAATCTGGAAGAAAAAGATGTCCTTTTTATTGACGAAATACACCGCCTGAGCCCTGTAGTAGAGGAATATCTTTATTCTGCCATGGAAGATTATAAAATCGACATCATGATCGAAACAGGACCCAATGCACGCAGTATTGAAATTGCCCTCAGCCCTTTTACGCTTATAGGGGCAACGACCCGGTCGGGTTTGCTTACTTCTCCCCTGCGTGCACGGTTTGGCATTAATGCCCGCCTGAACTATTATGATGTGAATTTGCTCAATACCATCATCAAAAGATCAGCATCTATTATCAAGGTTGCCATTGATGAAGATTCATCCATGGAAATTGCCCGCCGAAGCAGGGGAACCCCACGAATTGCCAATGCTTTGCTCAGAAGAGTACGCGATTTTGCACAGGTAAAAGGAAACGGCAGTATTGACATGGACATTGCCCAGTATGGACTGGATGCACTGAATGTAGACAAAAACGGTTTGGATGAAATGGACAACAAACTACTGCTCACTATTATTGACAAATTTAAAGGTGGCCCTGTAGGTCTTACAACCATTGCCACAGCCGTAGGTGAAGATCCGGGTACCATTGAAGAGGTTTATGAACCTTTTCTTATCCAGGAGGGATACCTCATGCGCACGCCAAGAGGACGTGAAGCGACTGAAACAGCCTATAAGCACATGGGACGCATCAAAAATCTTCAGCAAGGACGTTTATTTGACTAACAAAAACAATCAACTTTTGGATCCGGAAAAAAAACAATCCCTTAAGCGCGAAATAAAAAACCATGCCTTCAAACTGGGTTTTGATGCTTGTGGAATAGCAAAGGCAGAAAAAGTAGAGGCCGACCATCAAAACCGCTTCAAAAGCTGGACCCAAAAAGGGATGCACCACAAAATGGAATACATGACAAACCATTTTGAAAAAAGGATGCATCCTGAACTCCTTGTTGAGGGAGCCAAAACGATTATTTGTCTGGCAGTGAACTACCATCAGGAAAACTTTCAACCTCCTGGATCGTATTACAAAATTTCAAGCTATGCTGCCGGAAAAGATTATCATTTTGTCATCAAAGAGAAACTCTATCGGTTATTGCAGTTTATTAAAGAGCAGACCGGGGTAGACAATGCACGCGTTTTTACCGATTCGGCTCCGGTTTTGGAGAGATACTGGGCACAAAAGGCGGGTCTGGGATGGATCGGGAAAAATTCATGCCTGATCATCCCCAAAAAAGGAAGTTTTTATTTTCTTGCCGAAATCATTTTGGATACAGAACTACAGGACGACAAGCCTTTTAACAAAAATCATTGCGGCACATGCCAGCAATGCATGGATGCATGTCCGGTAAATGCCATTACCGAACCCGGAGTTATTGATGCAAGAAAATGTCTGTCGTGTCTTACCATTGAAACCAAAGACCCCATTCCTGAAAAGGTTCGTACGAAAACCCGGCAATACATCTTTGGATGTGACATTTGTCAACAGGTTTGCCCGCACAACAAAAGATTTGCTCAGGAAACCACACAATCCGCTTTTGTTCCTGCTCAACCCATAGCTGCCTGGCAAAAAGAAGACTGGGAAAAAATGGATGCCCTGGACTTTAAACATCTTTTCGTAAAACCCAAAACTGCCCTCTCACGCATCAGGTTTGACAAAATAAAAGACAACATCAAAGCAGCCGGTCATGATCAACCATGACCGTGCAGGCTTTTTTAACAGGAGTTCGGCAAGGGAGTTATTTCCTAAAATACAACCGTAAAATTCTCTGAACAAACATCCCGGAAAGAAATCCCGGAACTAAGCAGTTTTAGTAAACTATTTTTTCAAAAAGCCGATCACGACTACTAACAACCGTGATGATCAACATGCCTCTTTCCTGCAGATGATCAATGGTATGAAGAAGATAGCCCTTGCCTGCTGAATGAATTCGACCGCTATACACCTTTCTTCCCATAGCATCATGAACATAAACATACAAATCGTCTTCTTTGGGATTTTGGATGTGCAGAACTATGCTTTGGTTCTCCCTGGTGATATTTGTAATTTGAAGAGCATCCTCCCGGGAAGTGCTCACCTGCACTGCCTGCCAGGAGGTGTATTCAAAGGAACCATCATAATCAGTTTGTTTCAAGCGGTAATAATTGAGTCCGGGTAAAGGCTCATGGTCTGTAAAACGATAGGATATTATTTCACTTGCATTGCCAGCACCATTCACAGAACCAATGATCTCTGTTTGAAGGGTATTGCCACTACGTTCGATGGTAAAGAAATCGTTGTTGGTTTCTGTAGCTGTTGCCCAGGTGAGTTCCACCAGATCATCCTCAGAGTGGGACTCTAACTGGAAATAGAGCAACTCCACCGGAAGAGGACCCACGTCATTTTTGGCTACGGCAAAATCAGAAAAACCGGTTAGACCGCTTCTTACCACCGTTAAGATCCCTTCGTTTTCCGATTGGGTATCATTATCATGTTCACCTTGCAGTTCCCAGTCAGAGTTGCCATCATCCCTTTTGACAATGCTATGTTGTCCGGGATCATCTCCCATATTGCCGGCAAATATCTCCAGTGTAAGATCATAGTCTACAGTACTTCCAGAGTTTGCTTCAATGGTCCAGAAACCTGCATCGAGCAACGTGTTGAGTCTTGAATCGAATACGTTCAGATTCAAATCGGAAATATCAAGATCTTCCGTATTTAGGTTATCGTGGAAAGATACAACGATATCATTCAAATTTGAGGAACTATTGATTTGAACAGAAGCAGTTTGTGGATGAGATGCATCACCCACGGGAAATTTATACAACCCGGTTTCGGATACTTTTCTTCGGAAAACACCTTTTATATAGGTATCCGGTGCCAAAGAAAAAGCATCCGTATCTGCGTTCTGAAAATATACTTCATGTTCGCCTGCATCTATAAATCCATCTTCCAGTCCAAGTTCTCCTAATACATTCAGATCATTTCCGGTCAAAACGACTCCGGAAGGATTATCGAAAATGATGTTTTCAAAATTAACTTCTTGATCCAGTTGAAGTGTTTGTGGTGAAATACCGTTGAACAAGACCAACCCGGACTGATGAGTAAAATTACCTTGCTGTGTAAAATTACCGGATATGGTGATCCTGCCTTCGTTCATCTCTAAAGTGCTACCGGAATTGATCACCAGATCTCCTGAAATGACCAGATCACTGTCGGAATCATTCAGGGTAAGTCCTGGGGAAGAACTTTGAAGCGTCAGATCACGTGCAGCAGCCTGCCCGGAACCTGTGATAACAATATTTTGTATGGTGGAATGATCCATTACCACATCCGTATTTTCATCGGGCACCTTCAGACTGCTCCAGTTGCGGCAGTCAAACCAATCCGTCCCTTCATCGCCAATCCATTTTGTATCTTCGGGTGCACTGGTCTCTATATTCAAAACATCCCCAAACGTTCCTCCCGATTCATACGATTCATCATCGTTATAACCTGTCCAATTGGAAGAATCATTGATACGTCTTATCCATTCCGTTGGTGAAGAAGAAGAGATATCTCCGGTGTATTTCACTTTGTCGCTATCAGTTAAAGCATTTACATCAACGTTGATGCATTCAGAACCAGGGTAAAGCGTTGAACCCGATGTTGAATTGTATCCGGGCTGCAGCTCCCATCCCATGGAAGACCAACCGTACAAAACTTTTCCGGTATAAACACCCCGGTGGATTCCCTGCGAAACGCTCCAGGAACCTCCCTGCATGATCCAGAGTTGGTCGCTGTTGCCCAAATTAAAACTACTGCTGCCATTTAAACTTAGCAAATCCCAGTTATCATTATCATTGGTTTCACCTAAAAAAACATTAAAATGAGTTCCCAACTCTGGATTTGCTCCACCATCTTTCCCTTGTAATGTGACCACTGTGCCTGCAGAAAGATCACCTCCGGTGCGCACGAGTCTGATCACGCCTTCTGTGGTACCCCAAAACCCGGCAATTTCTCTTTCATAACCATTATCAGTGAGGTCTATGGATGAGTTTGTTGCAAAATCACGAAGGATCGCAAAAATGATCTCATCATCACCTGATCCGGTATTGGTATTGATGCCCAAAACGGCTAAATCGGTTTCTTCCAGCATAGTTACAGAAGCGGGAACAACCGATGTTTCGATTCCGTTCGACCAATCGGAACCCCTCCTGACAAAAATTTTAAAGTGATACTGTTGACCGTTGGTAAGCCCGGTAATGGTTTGCGAGCTTTGGATACCATTGTAAACCACTTTCCCCCCATCCGTGAAATCCGGATTTTCAGTATCGCTGAAATCTGCTGAAGATGCTGCATAGGTTCCCTCAGGAACACCTGAGATACTTGCCGTATGTGCCACCACAATAATTTCATCAAAACAACTGGCTTCGGGATTGGTCCAAACCAATTCCGCGGTCGAATTACCTGGTGAGGCAAGGAAATTATCTATGTCGGGCACTCCAAGTTGCTGAATGGTGCGGGTGGGGGTAGCGTCCGCCCAGGTTGTTCCGTGGTAGGTATATGCCATGACAACATACGGACTCTCATCGCTGGAAAAATCAATGGTGACGGTGTTTCCGGTTCCGTTGTAAACCACATAGCTTTTGGGTGTTGTTCCACCATATTCATGTCCATCGCCAAAATTGCTGTCTGCATCAAGATCTGCCGGAGCAACTGAATTCAGAATATGTGGTGTATTATTACCCTGTCTTACACCGATAATCACCCCGTCGAAATTTCCGGATGGATTGTCCCATACCACCGTAGCACTGCTATTGTCCGTACAGGTGATCTGTAAATTGCTGGCAGAAGCGGGGGGCGTGGTAAAAGACAGGGTGGCAGGATCGGTGATGAGGTATTTTTCATTCCCATCAGAACAATTGTAAGAAAACATCGCCACGTGATAAGTGGTTCCGCCCTGTAAACCCTCAAGGATAAAATCGTTGCCATCGCCTGCATAAACGGCAAAATTTCCTGTACCCAGCTCATCACCTTCTCCGAAAGCACTTTCCGCCTGGTAGCTGGTATTATCGGCGGGTTGTTCATCCACGCCGGATCCTTCCTTCACCAAAACAAGTGTGTGGGTACCATTGCCTTTGTTCCAGGAAATATCCGCTTCAGAAAAAGTAATGTTAGCGGCCTGAGGTTGATCTGCCGGAAGGGTTGGCGTATTGCATTCAAAACATGTCCATGTTATATTATCAACAGTTACCTGGCCGCCACCATTGATTCGGTTTTTAAACTCAAGATCAAAATCTCCGGGAAGGTTGATGACAATATCTCCGGAGTTTTTTATATCATCTTCCTCTGAATCAGAGGTGACATTGGCCACCACAACACCATTTACCCATACATCCAGATCAACATTTGTTGAAAAAGTCTGCATGTAGTCAAAGTTTAATACGCCAATACCTCCCGGAATTTCGTCTGCATAAAATCTTGACTGGGGATTTCTATCTTGACCGATCGTGATAGATTTTCCATCAATTTCTTTGTCTCCTCTGCATTCAACATACTCCCATGTAAAATCATCATCCCCGGTAAAATTACCTGTTGCATAGGAACTACCGGTAACTGTGAAATTATCAAAACTTTCTAACCCGCAATCCCCAAAGTTGGGAGTGCCTGATCCCGTTATGACAATATCTCTTAATCTTTTCTGAGAAGGGCTATCGGATCTGGTAAAACGAATCATCATGTCAGAGGAAGTTTCATCTATTTCGATATTATCATTGACATATTCTGAATCTTCAGGAATTATGCTGTTTTCACTAATAATCCATGAACTTCCTCCATCTAATGAATATTTCAGGGTGAGAGGACCATCGTCCCCAGATCCATATTTCGCCACCGAAAAGGATATGTTAACCGAAGAATATCCATCTGCACTAAAGGATGGAGTGGTAAGGATGGAATTTGATTCCTTAAAACGGGCATAACCATCTGCCGTAGTTTCAAAAACAATATCTGTTTCACTCCATCCGGTTGGCAGGGAACCATCCCTAAGGGTTTCGTTGAGTAACTCCTGTCCCCATGCCAGAATGTTCGAGGAAAGGAACACCAGAAAAAAAATCGTTCGTTTTTTCATCGTCTCGAAATTTTTCTGCACCGGTGAAAAAACATATATCCCAATGCAAATAATCAAACACATTTTTTTTACAATGCCGGGAGGTATCAATTGTCAACAATTTTAGCATA
This sequence comes from uncultured Bacteroidales bacterium, assembly GCA_964390665.1. Lineage (GTDB taxonomy): Bacteria > Bacteroidota > Bacteroidia > Bacteroidales > UBA7960 > SKVR01. Next base: position 6,707 of record CAYMLS010000260.1, read on the forward strand.
CAAGACAATGCTAACATGAAAAATCACAGAGATCATTACAAATGATTCATATGATCATACCTAAATTTACTGATTTTTTTGTTTTTATCCAAATTAAACTTTCATTAATTTTAAAAGAAGTCTCGGTTGAATGATATTTTTAACAAGAAAAACTATATGAATATGATGCCTGATTTTTTTGCCCCGATAACCCCTCTATTTTGTTTTATATTGTATATCTGATCAGCATGGAGGAAAATATTCAATTCTCAGGGAGATAAAAACACTGAAAAATGTGCTTATGAATCTGATTTTCTGTAAAATAAAAAATTTCAACCAATGTTGCTCATTTTGGTATTCTGGAGTAAAGTTCAAAAATTTCTGTACCTGGGATTGTGTTTATATTTATTTTATATTTTAATTTATTTGATGTGATGTGATGTGATTGGTTGAAGGGTAAAAATAAAAAACCTCCCTGAATGACTCAGGAAGGTTCTATGCTGCACACATATGTGTATGCAAGTATTTGGTGGAAGTGTCCGTTTTTTCAAAATCAAATCGCAGACTCTCTACCTACATCAAAAAAAATCATATTACATTTTTTACAATGCGGGATTATACGCCAACTTCTGCATCCCACAAAAATGCTCTGATGCCCTGCATAGATGCTTTTTCGTTGATGCGCTTTACACCTTCAACAATTTTTTGCGCCGTGTCAGTATCTGTCATGCAAAGCACTGCCGAATTCATGGCAGGCCATGTATGCGTTCCCATGTGCGGTTCGCCGGTTTGGGTGCCGCGTCCTTTTACATCCTGCCATTGGGTAAAACCACGTGCGTTGGTTTTATCAAGTAATTCGCTTACCCTCTCTGAGAGTGCCTGATTATAAACAATAAAAACTGCCTTCATTATGTTATCGTTTTTTTTTGAATTAATTTTAATTGTAAACATTGTGGGATGATGTTGAAAACCTGTTTCCCACAATGTGTATTATTGCTTACCATGGATGAAAGTCATATCATGCATG
>CAYMLS010000261.1:0-7681 GCA_964390665.1 uncultured Bacteroidales bacterium
CATGCCACGAACTATAATCATGTGCGTGTGTGTCAAAATTTTTGTCATGCTCGGTTCATGTAATTGCTGTATCTTTGCAGCAAACCAGCGAAATCTGTAAGTAATTGCCCTTTGGATGAATACAAAAAAATCTTCCCTCGTTTCTGAAATTACCGGTTTAATTCAACGCGAAGTTGTTCTCGAATGGCGTCAAAAACATGTTTTAGGAGGGATCTTTCTATATCTTGTATCTACCATATTTATTTGTTACCTTGCTTTTCAGGGAATCATGTCATTGGAGGTGTGGAATGCACTGTTCTGGATTATTATGGCTTTCTCTTCTCTTAATCTTGTGCTGAAAAGTTTCCAGGATGAAACAACAGGGCGTAAGTTGTATTTATATACCCTCGTGTCGCCGGCATCTGTTATTATCTCCAAAACAATTATCAATGCGTTGATTATGATCGTTTTGGGTGCTCTTGGTTTTTTGTTCTTTAATCTTTTTATGGGAAACATAGCATCTGCTAATGTTGCTTACTGGTTTATCCTTATTGCGGGTGTTTTTGGTTTTTCATCTATACTCACCGTAGTATCCGCCATTGCCAGTCAAACAAAAAACAACTTCACGCTGATGACCATTTTAGGGTTTCCGCTCATACTGCCTTTATTGTTGCTGGTTATTCGTTCTGCCTCTCAAACACTGCAGGAGGCTCCTTTGTCTGCTATTACAGGCGATTTGCTTCTTATTGCTTTGCTGATTATGATTTCCTTAACATTATCTCACATTTTGTTTCCTTATCTTTGGAAGGATTAATGAACCGAGCCATGACAAAATTTTTGACACCACATGCATGATTATAAATCGCGGCATGGTAAAATATGCAGTCAGAGTGCTAGCGAGCTCTCTCGTTGGAAAAAACGAGAACCTGTTTCATGAAATTATAATCAGATGAACTATTCAATGAGCGAATATCGAAATACCTTTTTTAAAATTCTTACGATCGCTTTACTGTTGTATGTCGTGCTTGGGGGATTGCTTTTTAAAGTTCCCGAACTGCGCGTTATAGAACAATCCATCCGCAATATTTATTTTCATGTGGGAATGTGGTTTGCCATGATTTTTATCCTTTTCTGGGGGTTCATCAATAGTTTAAGATATTTGAATACTTTTGATCTCCGTTTCGATCAGATATCTTATGCCACTGTGAAAACAGGTTTGGTATTTGGCGTACTGGGCATCATTACAGGTATGATATGGGCGCGTTTTACCTGGGGTACCTACTGGGTGAATGACCCGAAACTCAATGGGGCAGCTGTTGGGTTACTGGTGTATTTTGCCTATATGATCCTGAGGTCTTCTGTTGACGACAGGGTGAAAAAAGCAAGACTTGCCGCAGTTTTTAAAATCTTTGCTTTTGTCATCATGTTTGTCTTTATCATGATTCTTCCACGGATTTCTGGTCCTTCTATTCATCCCGGTGTTGATGGAAATCCGGCTTTGGCAACCGGCGATCTGGATCCGGTCATGAGAAAAGTTTTTTTTCCGGCTATCCTCGGATGGATGTTGTTTTCCTATTGGGTGTTTACTGTGGTATTGCGGACGGATAAAATAAATGAAAAAATTAATGAATTAAACGCACGATTTTTATGATTTTGGCGGATGCTAAACTTTTTGTTGTCGCTATTGTGTTGGCAATTATACTTCTTGGAATCTTTGTCTTTTTGTTTTACCTTGAAAGAAAACTATCAAGAAATGAGAAAAAACTGGAAATCCTCGAGCAGGAAAAACTGGAAAGTGTTGAGGGTAAAATTTCCAGATAATCTCTAATGTTCAGGAATAATCGATTCCTGTAATCTTACTTTTATCATTGAGCAGTTTTGCTCTCCTAACGTTTTAATGAAAAAAACATGAAAAAAACACATATACTTGCTCTTGTTTTTATCGCCATTGCAGTTGCTGCAGTTATTGGTACTGTTTATGAAGGGGAAACCTATGCAAGTTTTACAAAGGCAAAAGAAAATCCGGGTAAAAAATATCACATTATTGGCGAATTGAATGCCGACAGACCCATGGAAGAAAAGGTTGAGTCCAATACGCTATACTTTAGTTTTTATATGTTCGACGATGAAAAGAATGAAAGTAAAGTGCTTTACATGGGGGCAAAACCACAGGATTTTGAAAAACTCGAACAGATCGTACTTATCGGCAGTTATAATGGAGAAGTATTTGCCGCCTCTGACCTTCTGATGAAATGCCCTTCAAAATATAATGCCGATGAATTTGAATCCACCGGCACCATCACAGAAAACACCAACAATGCTTTAGAATAGCTTGTACTATATGAGTTCAAAAAGTTTCGGAAGTTTTTTTAGCATGGCAATTTCCTTCATTTTATCTTTGGCATCTATGGCAGGAGATCCGAAATAAACTTTACTCCCTTTAATGGACTTGGCAATGCCTGATTGGCCCAAAACAACAGCTCCTTTACCAATGGTCAGATCTTTTTGTACGCCTACCTGACCCCATAAAATTACATCGTCCTCTACGGTTACACAACCTGCTACACCTACATGGGCAGCAAAAAGGCAATTGCGTCCAATAACCGTATCGTGGCCGATCTGAATGTGGTTGTCGAGTTTTGTCCCTTTACCTATAATGGTGTCGCCCGATACGCCTTTGTCGATCGTACAACATGCGCCTATTTCAACATCGTCTTCGATAATTGCCCTTCCGCAAGATTCCATTTTGTCCCAGTTTTCGGGTCTGCGTTTAAAATAAAAAGCATCGGCGCCAATTACAGTTCCACTGTGGATGATCACATTGTTTCCAATTTCACTATGGTCATAAATGGTCACATTGGGATGAATCAAACAGTTATTCCCTATTTTTACATGATTACCCACAAAAACTCCGGGTTGCAGATGGGTGCCTTCTGCTATTTCGGCAGTTGGGCTTATCATCTCGTTTGCAGGTTCGAACGGACGAAACCTTTTAACAAGATATACATAGTCACGAAATGGATCATCAGAGAAGATCAATGCCTTTCCTTCGGGAGGAACTACTTCTGTATTGATGATGATGGTTGTGGCTTTGGAATGGAGAGCCTTTTGATAATATTTGGGATGATCAACAAAGGTGAGATCGCCCGGTTCTACCTTGTGTATTTCATTCATGCCTGTGATCTCAAATGAAGCATCACCTGCATATTCTGCCCCGATAAGCGATGAGATATGCCCGAGGGTTTGTGTGGGTTTTAAAATCATTCGTTTGTTAATTGATGATGTGGATCCGTTATTATTTTACCCTTTCAGAATAATCGCCAGAACGGGTGTCGACCTTGATTTTTTCACCAGGTTCAATAAAAAGAGGTACATTCACAGTGGCTCCTGTTTCCACTGTGGCGGGTTTCAATGTGTTGGTGGCAGTATCTCCTTTTACTCCCGGTTCTGCATAGGTAACCTCCAACTCTACAAATGGGGGGAGTTCACAACTCATGGGTGTTTCCGTATCTGCATGAAAAACGATCTCTACTTCCTGACCCTCTTTCAATAAAGCTGGCGCACTGATGATATCTTCCTCTATGGGGATTTGTTCAAAGCTTTCTGAATGCATAAAGTTGTAACCCATGTCATCTTTGTAAAGATATTGGTAAGGTCTCCTTTCTATCCGTTGAACATTAATTTTTACGCCCGAATTAAATGTATGTGGAATAACTTTTCCACTTTTCATATTCTTCAGTTTTGTGCGTACAAATGCGCCCCCCTTTCCAGGTTTTACATGAAGAAATTCTACCACAGAATACAGCTCATTGTTGAGTTCTATGCATAAACCGTTCTTTATATCTGCTGTTGTTGCCATAAATAAATTTTAACCAGTGATTTAAAATTTTTGGGTGCAAAATTATAAATTTTATCCGTTGTTTTCATGCATTTTTTTGAAATATGATTTTATCTTTCATGGAATAACTAAGATATACTCTTTATCCGGCAGAAAAACACTTTTATTTTTTTTATTCTATCGCTTTGTGATCAGCAAATGAACTGAGAAAAAGTTTTATCTGTTTATAATTTGATTAAATAGGTTCTCGTTTTTTCCAACGAGAGAGCTCGCTAAAAATCTGACTGCATGTTTTACATTGCCACGAATTATTATCATCCGCGTGTTTGTCAATATTATAGTCATGAATCTGTTCATCCTTTCCATTTGGTCTTGTGTCAGCTATTTGAAATTCAAATTGATAGGGTTGTGATTCGATGAACATCTTGCCGTCTTTTGTTTCTGTTTGTTTGTTACATTGAGTAAGTTGTATTTTCTGTTGTATTTCTTACCGGATTTTACTAAATTTATGCGAAAATCTCAAAAAATAAGACCAATGGAAACACATAAAGATACAGCAGCAGTAAAAACAGTTCATACTGTTGAACGATTTGGATGGTTAACAAAAGAAGAACCCCTGAAAACACTATCAGATAGCAATTTACACTTAAACATCACGATTTTCGAATCCACATCTCCTTTTTTTGGTTATTATGATGATCAGCCCAATACCGAAAAACCAAAATATCTTTATTGGGTTTTAGAGCAGTATTATCCATTGGAGAAAATTACCCGGGTTCTTTGTAAACTCAGAGATGATTTTTCAGAAAACCTTGATCTTGCCCCAGGTAATATTTTTATTGCCAACGAAATATATTATGTTTTCCGGATGCTGAACCTGGAAAAATACAATCTGATCCATCAAATCCAGATTTTTCTTGAAAACGCTGGTCTTCGCCTTAAAAAAGGACCTCATAGAATTCAGGAGCAAATGGGCATCATATATCTCAATAAATTTTTGCATCTTCAGCCTATTACCAATGGCTTTTATGTTGAACAAGAAAATAAACAACGGGGGTATTTCCGTATTCCACGAAACATTGAATGGAAGGAATTTAAAACCATCACACAGCAAGTAAAATTTAATACACCCCTTATATTTTTTGATGCGGCAAGAGCGGCTTTCATGGAGAATGGGAAAATAGTTGAATTGATAAGGGTTTACAGAGAAAATCTCACCCTTGAAAATCTTCAGGATATCAGGAATGTGTATATGAAATTTATTTGATAATTTATACAATGCTTTAACTGTATTTTTTCGCTCTGATCTCACCATCCTCTTATAATAACCTTAGTTTGGCAAACCTGAGCAGCAACTGTTTTTTTCCAAAATTGTTGAAAATGACAGTTGCCTTTGCGTTTTCTCCTTTTCCTTCTAATTGTTCAATTTTTCCGAAACCAAACCTTTGATGCTGAATGTTCATGCCTTGTTTTAACTGGTTCACTGTCACATTTTGAAACAAACCTGTTTCCTGCTCTTGTTTTGGATCATTCCTTCCATTTTGTTTCATTTCGTCTTTCAAAGTTGTGGAAGGAGCTGCCGTTGCAGAAAATTTGTTCCTGCTTTCCGAAAAACTTTCTTTCATGGATTTTGGTCCGCCGCTCTTATCCTTATTGTGATGCACGATGTAATTAATATCGATTTCATCAATAAATCTGCTGGGTTCGCAAATGGTGAATTGTCCGAAGCGAAAACGGGTTTCAGCATAAGAAATACAGATCTGTTCCATTGCCCTGGTTATGGCTACATAGAATAGTCGCCTCTCTTCTTCCAGATCTGTACGCGAACTGAGCGACATCTGGGATGGGAAAAGATTCTCTTCTACTCCAACAAGGTAGACATAAGGAAATTCAAGTCCTTTGGCTGCATGAATAGTCATGAGTGATACTTTGTCAGTATCTGTGGGGTCTTCCTTTTCTGCATCGGTCATAAGGGCAATGTCCTGCATGAAAATGTCCAGTGTTTTCATCTCGTCTTCTCCCTCAACATCCGCAGCAAGTTCCGAGAAATCTTTCAATCCGTTCAACAGCTCTTCTATGTTTTCTTTTCTGTTGGCACCTTCAGGGCTCTCATCCTGATGGTAATGTTTGAAAATGCCTGCCGATGAAGCAATTTTTTTACCCATTTGGAAAGCATTGTATTGGTTTACCTGTGCTGAGAAACTTTTTATCATCGTGGAAAATTCCCGTAATCGGTTTTTGACTCCACTGTTTACGCTAAGAGCATAATTTTCAGGTTTGCTGGCAATTTCCATCAAAGGAGTCTGCGTTTCATTAGATAAAACAATCAACTTTTCTATGCTGGTTTTCCCAATGCCCCGGGCGGGGAAATTGACGATGCGTAAAAAAGCATCCTCATCATTATGATTGATAACCAAACGGAAATAAGCCAACAGATCCTTCACCTCTTTTCTTTGATAGAATGAAAGACCACCATAAATACGATAGGGAATATTGATCTTGCGCAGCGATTCCTCCAGCGATCTGGATTGTGCATTGGTACGGTAAAGTATTGCAAAATCTTTGTGGGCAAGCCGCTTATTCATTTTTGTTTCAAAAATTGAATTGGCAATGATCAATCCTTCCTCACTTTCACTGGATGCCTTTATCAGCATAATTTTTTCGCCGGTATGATTTTCTGTCCATACCTTCTTTTTAATCTGATCTTTATTGTTTAAGATGATGCTGTTGGCTGCATTTACAATATTTTGTGTTGATCTGTAATTTTGTTCCAGTTTAAAAACCTGGTTATCCGGATAATCTTTCTTGAAATTAAGGATATTCTGAATATTGGCACCTCTGAAAGCATAAATGCTTTGCGCATCATCACCAACTACGCAAAGGTTCTCGTTGTTCGCAGCCAATTTTTTTACAATTAAATATTGCGAGAAATTGGTGTCCTGATACTCATCTACAAGAATGTACTGAAAACGCATTTGATATTTGTATAATACTTCGGGGAAATCGCGTAACAGTACGTTGGTATTGAAAAGAAGATCATCGAAATCCATGGCTGAGGCTTTTCTCAGACGTTGCTGATATATGCTGTAAAGCAGACCAATTTTGGGTTTCCTGTTTTGGATATCATAGTGTTGAATTTCCGCATCTTCATTATAATCTATGGCCGATATCAGGTTGTTTTTGGCATTGGATATTCTGTTCAATACTCCGCTTACATTGTAAACCTTATCATCCAACTGTTGTTCTTTTACAATCGCTTTAATTAACCTCTTGGAGTCATCTGTATCATAAATGGTGAAATTGGAAGGGTATTCAAGTTTATCGGATTCAATGCGTAGAATTTTGGCGAAAATACTATGAAAAGTACCCATCCACAGTGATTTTGCTTTTGTACTTCCTACAAGCAAAGCAATCCTTTCTTTCATTTCGCGGGCAGCTTTATTGGTGAAAGTAAGAGAAAGTATTTTAAAAGGATCTACGCCCTTTTCCAGCAGATAAGCAATGCGGTAGGTGAGTACCCTTGTTTTTCCCGATCCTGCTCCGGCAATTACCATGGTTGGACCTTCTGTATTCTCTACTGCATTGCGCTGTGCATCATTCAATTCGTTGAGGAAATTTATCATATGTTATTTTCTATTCTAATGAAAATTTTTGACAGTGAATTATTTAGTGCTTACAGGAAAACGCCACTTGCAGCGTTAAACTCGCCTTCAAAACAGTCGATCACGAAAGGTAAATTTTTGTTTTTCAGTCATCGCCCGCATTGGACTTGACGTTTTCTGTATCAACCACAGATAAAATCGTGGGTTTTCTTGCTGACACTATTTAAATTGTTCTGTCGGCCGGAAAAACTGCAAAGAAACT
>CAYMLS010000262.1:0-7643 GCA_964390665.1 uncultured Bacteroidales bacterium
TTGACGATTTCTTATCAAAGACACAAAAAGTAGGAGTTTTCTTGCTGACACTAAAAATTTACCAGACAAGGCATTCGTGCGCTTATGATCTGAATTGACGGATAGCAGTACAACTCACGAAAGATGCGTTGAATACCCCTCAAACTTTGGAACAAAGCATACCATGGTAGCACGCTGTGGTTGTGATAAGGCATTGTATTATGACGAGTAAGACGGTTCCTTGCTCATCTCTTGTATCCGGGCAAAAAGATTTTTCTGTTCCTGTGAAAGGTCTTTGGGGATAGAAACATGGATTTGCACGATGATATCGCCTCTTGTTGAGGGATCATTATAAACGGGCATTCCTTTTCCCTTGATTCTCAGCTTGCTGTTGTTTTGTGTTCCGGCTGGTATGGTTACATTAAATTTCCCGACCGGGCTGTTCACACTGGTCTTTCCTCCCAATACCGCTGTATAAAGATCGATATCGGTTTCCATGATCAGATCATTGCCGCGAATGGTAATACCTTGGGGAGGCACAATATGGATGATCAGGTACAGATCACCGGCAGGCGCACCGGCGCTGCCTGGATGTCCCTTGCCTTTCAACCGGAGTTCCTGTCCATGACGAACACCCGGTTTCACCGGAACTTTTATTTTTTTACCGTTCAGATTGATGATGCGTGAAGTACCCTCAATGGCTTCAGCAAGCGAGATTTCCATTCTGCTTCTCAGGTCTTTCCCTTTCATGGCCTGTGGCGACCTGCCAAAACCCTGCCTTTGTCCGGCAAAACCACCAAACTCATCACCAAAACCGGCTCCGCCTCCAAAGCCAGCAAAGAAAGTTTTGAAAAAGTCGGAAAATTCATCATCATCGAACATGCCGCCCATATGGGTGCGGTGGTATTGTCGCTGTCCTGTGCCTCCTCCAAACCCGGAAAATCCCTGGGCATTCTGATAGTTTTTCCAGTTGGCGCCCAACTCATCGTATTGTTTTCTTTTTTGCGGGTCGCGCAACACTTCGTAAGCTTCTCCCGCTTCTTTAAAGCGCTCTTCTGCTTTTTTATCATCCGGATTTTTATCGGGATGATATTTTAATGCCAGTTTCCGGTAGGCCTTTTTTATTTCATCCTGCGAAGCATTTTTGGAAACACCGAGTGTCTTATAATAGTCTTTATATTCCATATTTTTTGTTTTTTAAGTCTGTTTATCAGCTTTTACGGAACCGCTCATCATTTCAACCCTTGATGGGGAATCAACCCCGGCAGATTCCGTTGCTGTAAAGTTTATCTGTTAAAAATGCTGTAAACCTTTCCGCCTGGTTGGCATTTATTTGTTTTTTAAAATGTTGTGAGATTCGTTTCGGAATGGTTCCATCAGCATCCTTTATCTGTTGTCAAAAAATATTCCAGTTGTAACAGGATGCAAAAATGACTGTAAATATTTCTTTTCCCGGGTGTTAGTTGCCATTTTGTCATTGATTTCGATTTGAAAGTTTCTTCACACACAAAGCTGACTTAAGTCAGGATAAAAAAAACTTCCATACTCGTATCAATGCTACAATCATGGCCAGGTTGATGTGAAGTATTCCAGGAATTTTTAGTATTTTTCGGGGACTAAATCTGAACCCCTGATACCTTTACAAAATATGACTTTTAAAAAGAATCTGTTGTCTCTGTTTGTTTTTTTGCTTTTGGCAACCCATCTCCAGGGTCAACATACCATTAATCCGACGCTTGCACAGAAAATCGATGACCATTATCGACAAAAGATGGAAGCAAATCAGGTGGTGGGAGCAAGTTTGGCCATTGTGGATAACGGCGAAATTGTTTACGCCACCGGCTATGGATTTGCCGACCGTGAGAATGAAATACCCTCTTCTGCAGAAACCATTTACAGGGTAGGTTCCATCACCAAATCATTTACTGCCACCGCACTGCTTCAACTGCATCATCAGGGAAAACTCAACTATGATAAACCGCTGAAACTTTACCTGCCCGGGTTTGGTGTCAAAAATCCCTTTGGCAAAAACAATCAGGTACTGATCCGTGATGTGCTCAGTCATACATCAGGATTGCCGGGTGATATTATGAATGGCTTTTTCAGTTCTTCTCCCCCTGATATGCAATGGTTGATGGAGCAGGTGGAAAAACATTATCTTGTGGCACCCGCAGGAAAGGGTTGGTTTTACTCCAATGTTGGTTACGGGCTGCTCGGAGAGGTGATCGCAACCGCCAGTGGAATGAGCTACGGCGATTATCTTCAGGAAAACATCTTCGATCCGCTGAACATGTCGTATAGTTTTGTGGCTCCTGATGATTCTCTCCGACAAATAATGTCGGAAGGGTATGTTGATCAGCAACTCTTCAGAGAACCTCTTATTCGTGATGAAGCGGCCATATTGCTGCAAAGCAATGTGCTGGATATGTCGAAATACATGATGATGCTCATGAACGAAGGGAATTATAATGGCAACCAGGTGATCCCGGTTTCCCTTCTTCGTGAAAAACAGAAAGACCATACCGCTGATATTGCAATGAAAACAGGCGTACACTACGGATATGGTTTGATCATCAGAGATGTGGAGTTTGTGGACAACCAGAACAATGATACGATCGCCATGAGTTATATTGGCCATGGAGGTGATACTTTTGCTTATCATGCTGATTTTGGGTATATTCCTGAATTGGGCATTGGTGGCATTATCCTGACCAATACAGATACCGGCGCGCAAATGAATGATGTGGATGAATTGCTGAAACTTTATACAGAGTATAAAAGCGGATTGGAACTGAGGTTTGACCAACCTGGTATTCCGGTAGAGGAAGAAGTCGCTGATTTTCAGGAGATGAAAGGTTTGTATCAGGCTTATCCAGGGTTTATCAAAGTAAGAAACAGCAACAAGGTGAGTTTTTGGCAAGGACCGCTCAGGATGGTTTTGCAACGCAATGATAATGTGCCGGTATTTGATGTATATGCCTGGATATTCGGGATCATTCCATTTCAATTGCCCGGACAGAAAATGAAGTTCGTAGAGGTGGATGACCAGGTATATCTCAAAACATTTCAGGAATCTTCGGGCGTTTCGGAATATATGGGGGTAAAAAAAGACCCGGTTGAAATACCCCGGAAATGGAAAGACACTTTTGGTCATTACACCTTTGCCGGTGAACTGTTTCCTGCTCCTGACAGTTTTACGATGAGAATGGAAAAAATGCATGCCAGAATTTATCAAAGGCGCGGTTTTGTTGTTTTTGAAATCAAGGGCGACATCCGCGAATTCAGAACCAAATACATCCTCAATATTGTTGATGAAAACACGGCGGTAAGTGCTACTTTTGGACGAAACACGGGGTATACTTTCACCATCCTGCCTAATCAAAATATTTACTTCAATGGTTTTGAGTTTGAGAAGCGGTAGGTGATCTATGGAAAGCGAATAACAACCCAACCACCACGGTTGCTCACCTGGCATATTCTTTAAGATAATTTCGCCACAAACTCCCTTAACGGGAAACCAAAAAGAACATCACAAGGGTTTCCCTACCATCACCGGTATATCAGTTTCGCTAATTATTTCTTCGGTATGAGATCCGTAAATGAGTTTGTGCAATTTGCCTTTCCCCTGCGATAAAACACCCAGCATATCAGGATTGTATTTACGAATGAAACTGTTTAACCCATCTTCCAGGTCAGGATTGTTGATGATGTTGATGGAATAGTTATCAAGATTTTGTGCTTTGCCGATCTGTTGCATTTTTTCGATGGCATCGTTGGTTTTCAGGTCTTTATTTTTCTGGTGGATATAAACCATTTGCACGTGCGCATGCAAACTTTTGGCCAAGTCCAGAATCTGCTCTATGCCGCTCTGATCTTCTTTTTCCACATCAATGGCCAGGGCAATTTTTTCTATGTCGGAAGATGCAGGTTCGTTGTTCAGAACAACCATGGGGTAGTCAATTTTTCTGACCATTTTTTCTGTTGTTGACCCAAACAGTATCTCCATAAAGCTTGCTTTGTCGTGGCTACCACAAACAATCAGATCTGTGCCGTATTTCTCCATATATTCATTGATATTGGATGTAGAATGGATAAACTCTACATGCGGTATCACCCTTACATGCTCTGCAGAGTATTTTACTGCCTGGTTTTGGGTCAATTCACGGTGTTTTTTAAGCATTACCATGTTCATACTGTTGGCCAGTTGACCCTGGGCATCTATGGTTTGTCCTCCGGCATGATAAGTTTGATGATGTGCGGGAAGAATGGTGTTTAACAAAACGACCTCTTTTATGTCCATTTGTTCTGCCATATTTACGGCATATTCCATGGTTATTTCAGAAAGATTATTCAATTCTGATAATACCAGTATTTTTTTGAAAGTCATATGATGATGTATTTAAGTTATTGATTTTATTTCCTGAATGAACCTCCAGGGGGTTCTTCCGGGTAATATGCTATTAACATACCATTGTTGACTTTTTGCTCAAAAAAGGCTGTATAAATCTGAGCGTGAATTTTTTAACAAAAAATAGCCACTTTCCATGCTTTGAAAGTTGTTGATTTTTTTCAACAGTTGTATATTTGTTCTTCGACCTGATCTTATTAGAAATGATGTAGTTATCTTTATATTTTTGATGTGTTGGGTCGTTATTTTGCAATTTAAGACAATGATTTTTATCATTTAATACCTGCTTGAAAACGCATAGTATCCATTATTCGTAACTTAAGAAAACCGTAAGATGCGAGAGGGGTGTTAGCAAAAAAACAGGATTCTCTTTGGAAAGACGGGATGATCGTTTTGAAGGCAAACTCAACAGAGCAAGTGGCGTTTTCTGGCAAGCACGAAATAAAACACTGTATTGGGGCTGTTTTATTATTGCCTGATCAAATGACTGATGGAACCCATCAGTTTTCCGATTACCTGATCACCTTTTACTGATGAAACCCATCAGTTTTCCGATTACCAGATCACCTTTTACCGATTATTTATAGTTTTTGCTTAGAACAAATCAAGATATTTTGAAATGGAGAATTTTGATGTTTCTGTATTGCCTAACCCCGTTATATTGTATGATCAGGAATGGAAAATTTTTGATATGAACCCACCTGCATGCCATGCTTTGGGATATCAATCAAGAGATGAGTTAAAAGGGAAGGATATTTTTTCTGTTTTCCACCCCAGTGAATTGGTGCAAATATCAGAAATCCAAAAAAATATCCAACAAGGCAAAAACGCTCTAACGGGGAAAAACCTGTTCCATCTTCATCGATCTTCCAGAGTTGTGAAATTCACCTCCCAGTTCGGGAAAATTCCTTCACACCAAACGAATTTAGGTTATGATCTTTACATCGAATCTGCTCTTATATCTGATGCAATAGATGAGGGATTAAGCAATAATGAGTTTTTTCCGGAGAATTTCCGCATGCTCGACGAAAACATGCCTGGTCTGGAAATGTTTCTTATTGATCAGAACCTGCATATCCATTTCAAACTGGGGGTTGAAACCTTTAAACAACGATGGATCAGCAATCCACAGAATGAATGGAATGTTCTGAATTATTTTCCTGTCAAAGTGATCAGTATACTCAAACCCTTGCTTAAAATCGCCTTCGACCGAACGTCTGTAAGCCGGGAATTTTCCTTTCAGAAAAAATATTTCTCCATACATTTAATCCCATTCGTTGTTGAAAACAAACACCCACGCTGTGTGATCATTTTACAAAATATTACCGAAACAAAACAGGTGGAAAAGAAACTGAAATTAGCAAAAGAAGAGGCCGAAACAGCCAACCAGGCCAAAGACGATTTTGTCGCTAAAATGTCTCATGAGATCAGATCACCCCTGAATGCCATCAATGGATTTTTAGAGCAACTGCAGCAAACCCGCATGACCAATAAGCAAACCGGGTACTTGAACATTATCAGCAATGCAACCCAGCACCTGCTGTCTATTATTGAAGATATTCTGATATTATCCAAAATTGAAGCGAATCAGATTGATATCGAAAAAGTTCCTTTTCATATCCCCAGCCTTTTTAAGACCATAAGCAACCTGCTAAAGATGAGTTACGAAAAAAAAGGATTGGATTTTCATATGGATACAGACGATGAATTAAACAAAAACTTTCTGGGTGATCAAACCAAAATAAGACAGGTGTTCATCAATTTATGCTCCAATGCCATTAAATTCACCCACAAGGGAAAAATAACCCTGAAGGCAGAATTGGTTAAAAAAAATGATGGTATGCATACCATTTCGTTCCAGGTTACGGATACCGGCATCGGGATTAAAAATGCAGATATAGTACGAATTCTGCAACCTTTTCAGCAAGTCGACAACAGAATACACCGAAATTTTACCGGATGCGGCTTAGGACTTACCATCAGTAAAGATCTTATTAAATCAATGGGCGGACAAATGAAAATATACAGTTCGCCAGGGCAAGGTTCTTCCTTTGTTTTCGCCCTCGATTTGGAGCAAACCAGTGCTTCTACACAAAATTATGACATGGAAAACACCTCAAAGGTTTATCTGAATCACCTGAAAGTGCTTTTCGTGGATGATGATTCGATAAACCGTATGCTGGGAAATGTGATCCTGAAAAAATTTAAAGTGAGGGCAGATTTTGCTAATAGTGGCAAACAAGCACTGAGGATGTTTAAACCCGGAAAATATGACCTTGTTTTTCTGGATATAAATATGCCTGGCATGAATGGAATGGAAGTGTCCGAAAAAATAAGAGAAAAAGAAAGCGGTTCCTCTTTGCGGAAAACCAAAATTGTGGCCATGACCGCGAGCTCTTTAAGAAGACAAATAAGAGAATTTTTGGAGTCCGGTATGGATTCGGTAATGATTAAACCTTACAACGAAGAAACCTTTTACCGTAAAATCGTTCAACTTTCCACTAAAAAAGATGTGAACCCTGAGTACGAACTGGATGTAGAGCCTTTGAAGAGGCAAAAAAACAATGTGTTTAATATGGATCTGCTGCTGGAGATCACCCAGGGCGATGAGGAATTTACCCACTCCATGCTGCGATCATTTGTGAAAAATGGAGAATATTTGCTGGGGGAAATACAAAGTGCATTAAAAAACGAGGATTACAACAGTATAGGCGAAGCCGCCCATACTCTTAGTCCTTCCATGGAACAATTAGGCATTGCCGATGCATCATCATTGCTCAAAAAATTAGAGAAAAATTATCTAAGAACCCACGGTTACGAAAAAAAACCTGATCTTGTAGAAAATACAATAAGAGAGGTGGAAAAAGGGATCGATTCCATCAGAGATGCAGCCGACAATATGGAGAAATCAATCAGCAAATCATGATAAATACTTAGTTTTTGATACTTCTGTAATGGTAATGCAGGTATAAAAAAAACTTTGAAAACATGAAGAAACAGAATGCAAACAAAAAAAGCGCATAGCACCGACATAATGAATGACAACAAAATGATATAAAACTGAAAATTACAAACAGATGAACCGAGCCATGACAAAAATTTTGACACACACGCACATGATTATAATTCTCAGGATGGTAAAGCATGCAGTCAGAGTTTCAGCGAGCTCTCTTGTTGGAAAAAACGAGACAGGCATCTGAGCGAATTAATCAAATTATAAACAGATGAACCGAGCATGACAAAAATTTTGACACAC
>CAYMLS010000263.1:0-7570 GCA_964390665.1 uncultured Bacteroidales bacterium
GCGGGCGATGACTGAAAAACAGGAGTTTACTTTTCGTAATCGACTGTTTTGAAGACGAGCCCAACGCAGCAATTGGCGTTTTCTTGCAAGCACTAAATAGTTTATTTCCAGAAGCGCAACAGAAGCACCTCTGCAAACAAGAACAGCAAGGCAATGATGAGAAATATTTTCCATAATTGCCTTGCGCTTTTTATGCGCTCCATTTGTTTGTCTACAGAAAGGGATGAATCTGAATCAAAAAGATAAAGATTGGGTGTGTCGGAGATGGTAAGCACTTGCTCCAAATCTTCGGATGTATATCCTGCTAACCTTGATTCTCTTCGGTCGTGGTTAAAAGAAAGGGTTCGTAGTTGTTCCTGACCCGACATCAGTTTGTAGTGTCCTGAATTTTGCAACTGGTCGTAAAAAAACAACCGGATGTTATTGTTCACACTGCGCATTTCAGGAATCACTTCTATTTCCTGCCCCGTTAAGGTTAGTACTTCATCCGATTGCGGGTTGTAGTTTCTGACCATTACAGATTCGTCTTCCGATAAATTGTTCCACAATGGGTAAAACTCATTGCTGTAAAGGGCGATGTTGTATAGGGTCGGCACAAAGATGGCGTGCCTTTGGAAATTGCTGAATTCGTCATTTGCCGGAACAGCAGAAAGGAATACATTTCCTTTTCCTGCCGGCGTGGAAGTGAAAAACAAATTACCATTCTGCAATTGCAGCAAATATTCTTCGCGGCTGCGGGTTTGTTGTTCCAAAACATAATATTTCTCTACCTTAGGTAGATCAATGTTTTCTGGTATTTCATCAAAAACATCCCGGTAAACGCTATGCAGGTCGTTGATGCTGCTTACTTCTGTTTTAATGGTATCTGTTTGCCTGTAATTGGCTACATTCAGGGAAGAAAGAAATCTGTTCATGCTTATTCGTTCCATATCATCAGCAGGAAAAATCAGTAGGTTACCGCCTTGGGTCACATATTCGTTCAAAGCACCTGAAAGGGCTTCGGGAAAAGTTGATATTTCATTTAATATGATGAGGTTTTGGCGGGACAGGGAAGAGTAGTCTACCATGGATATGCCGGTGTTTGTTACATTGAAAAGACTATCGGTGTTTAACAATGTATTGATAAACCGGTTGGGATCATCCTGGTTAATAACCAATACGGGTATATTTTTGCTTAATTGAAAAGAAAGATAGAATCTATCATCGAAAGTGACAGGAAAATCGGTGATTTCCAGATAAAGATCCTGAAAAGATTCATTGTTGAGCGTGTAGGTGAGAGATACATCTGTAAAACTATTGGCGTTGATATCATAAGAGGCAATTGCTCTTTGTACATCCGAAACATATAAACGCAGCGGCTGATTCTCTAACGCCACATCTGATTCATTGAATATTCTTGCTGTGAGTGTTAGAGGTTGCTGATTCAATCTAACCGGACTATTGATCCATACCGAATCAATATAAACATTTCCCCTTTGCTCGTTCTGATAGGGTAGAAAAAAATAATCCATCGTGCTGTCAGGATCAAATTGTTCCAGATTAAAAATGTTTTCCTGAAAGTCAGAAAGCATAAAAATCAGTGCATTCTGATCCGGGTTTTCTTCTTTGATCAGTTCTTCCTGTCTTTGGTTTATTTGTTCCAGGGTTTTTACCCCTGGACTGAAATCCACCTCGTTGAGCATCTGCAAAATTTCATCCTGACTGACGAAGCGTTGGTGTTTTCCCTCAAAGTCATTGGTTAGCAATTGAAAACGATCTGTTGGTTCGAATGACTGCACAATTTCCCGGGCATTTTGTTTGGCATGATCGAGCATTGTGCCATAACTCGAAGAGGATTCCATGCTAAAGGAGTTGTCGATATACAAACTTACACGGTTGCCATAGTTGTTTGCCAGGTTTTGCCCTGACGGAAGGTAGGGTCTGCTGAACGCAAGTACAAGGAATATGATGGCAAGTATCCTCGTGATCAACACGAGCAAATGCTTTAACTGCGACTGTTTTTTGGTTTCGCTGGTAACATGCTGAAGAAAACTGATATTGGAGAAGTAAACCTTTTTGAACCTCCGGAAACGAAACAAGTGGATTATGATAGGGATAGCGATTGCTGACAATGCCAGAAGAAACCAGGGATAGAGAAAACTCATGCAGTTTTATGTCTTTAAATTTGTATACTTTGCTTTCTGATTATAAACAAGGCAAAATTACTGTTTATTGTTTAATGGATGTTACACCAGTATTTTCTTCTTTTAAAACCACCAGGGGTATTTTCTGCTTTGTCACATGTCTCAATTCGTAACCGACTGTTTTGAAGTCGGCTTCAACGCAGAAAATGGCGTTTTCTTGCTGACATTTTTTACCAAGAAACCTTTTTTTTACAAAATCCTTATGGTTTGACAACCAATAGATATGATTACTCAGGTCAGACCAGGATTTGATAATTTCCTTTCAGGACAGGAATTTATATGTTTAAATAAGTTATGTTTTTTGTACCTTTACAAATTAACATATTTATAAAATAAAACTGATTATGAGCAATACCTTACCCTTGAAAAATTTAAGTTTCCTTTTTATTCTTTTTTTTCTGACTGCATCATCATTGATGGGCAATAACCTGATAACTCAAAATCTTCAGCAAAAAATCAGCAAAAGTGCCGGGGAAGAAAAGATCCGGATCAATATTCGGCTTCATGAGCAGTACGATCAGAACGAAATGCTGGAAAAAACATCCCATTTGACTGATAAAGAGGCTGTACGACAATTGGTTGTAAATGAATTGAAGTCTTTTTCTCAATCTTCACAAAAAGATATTGTTACTTTTTTATTGAATGGTGAAAAAAATCATCAGGTAAGCAAAGTAAAGTCACTTTGGATCGTAAATGTTATCAACTGCTATGCAACACCTGCTGTTATTGAGCAACTTTCGCAAATGCCAGGTATTGCCCGCATTGATTATGATCAGAAACGAAAAGTTATTGAAACAGATATGTCTGCTACTCCCGTTCAGGAAGTAGATAAACTCAATCCGGTTGATAAAAATATTGCCTGGAATGTAAACCTCGTCAATGCTCCTGAGGTTTGGGACATGGGTTTTCATGGCGAAGGCGTAATTGTTGCTGTTTTGGATACAGGAGTCAATGCCGGTCACCTTGATCTTTCAGGAAGAATGTGGGAGCATCCTGATTTTCCGAATCATGGATATAATTTCGTGGATGATAATTACAACACCTCTGATAATAACCGGCATGGCAGCCATTGTGCCGGCACAGTAGCAGGAGATGGTTCAGCGGGAAGTGCAACAGGTATTGCCCCTTTGGCAACCATTATGGCATTAAAGGTACTGGATGCATCTGGCAGTGGCACCGAAGCAGGTGTTTGGGAAGCCATAGAATTTTCTGTTGAGCATGGAGCGCATGTGATGAGTCTTTCATTGGGGTGGCAGCATTCCTGGAACCCCGACCGTTCGGCATGGCGGATGGCAATGCAGAATGCCATGAATGCGGGTTTGATCGCTGCTGTGGCAGCAGGTAATGAGGGGGGTGAAACACCCCCTCCATCCAATATCAGAACACCGGGCGATTGCCCTGCACCCTGGACAAACCCCGATCAACTGACCACTGGTACCAATTCAGCGGTCGTTTCCGTGGGGTCTACAACTCAATCTGATGCCATTTCTTCTTTTTCAAGCGAAGGTCCGGTAACCTGGCAGAACATTGCCCCTTTCTTCGATTATGCCTACTCACCAGGGATCGGTCTTATTGTGCCTGATGTTGTGGCACCAGGAAGTGATATTCTTTCTATTAGGCATAACAATAACAATGGATACATAACTTTGAGCGGTACATCCATGGCTACACCTGCTGTGGCGGGTTTGATGGCGCTGATGATATCCAAGAACCCCAATATTACCCCAGAGCAGATCAGCCAAATACTGGAAGAATCTGCCATCCCTTTTTCCTTAACCAAAAGCAACACTTTTGGAAGTGGCAGAATAGATGCTCTTGCAGCTATAGAGGCAACTCCCTACATGGGTGTTATTTATGATGATCATATGTTTACTGAGATCACTGGTAACGATGATGGATTGATCAACCCCGGCGAAAACATTGCTGTAAACCTCACCCTTGTTAACCCTACTGAAGATACCCTGGCAGATGTATCGGTTTCCCTTACTGTGCAATCGCCTTATGTGCAATTGGTTGATAGCGTGGCACTCGCTGGTGAATTTGAACCGGGTGAATCCATAGAATTTGATGATATTTTCAGTTTTCTTGTTGCGGAAGACCTCCCGGGCGATCATGTTTTTGAATTTGAACTATCCGCGTTTTCTGCTGATGATGAGGAAACCAAATGGAGAAGCGCTTTTCAGGCAAGAGCATATGCACCTTTTCTGGTTTTTGACGATTGGCAGGTTGATGATGAAGCATTTGGTAATAATAATGGAAGACTTGATCCTGGCGAAACGGCTACCATTATTACTGAGGTCAGCAATGATGGTATGCTTCAAAGTGATTCTGTCAGGATTGAGGTTGAGTCGCTGAGTCAGTTTCTTCTTTTTGAACAAATGGAAGTTTACGACCTGGATTCAATAGCACCGGGTGAAAGTGAAGTGCTCACCTGGTTGGTTTCAGCATTGCAGGAAACTCCGCTTGAATCTCCCGCTGAAATTGCGCTGAATGCTTACACAGGTGTTTATAATTTTAACCAGAATCAACCGGTAATTGTGGGTTTGGCACCCGTTTATACCGGAGGGAATATTCCTACCACTTATGCTGCTAACCCTTCCATTCAGCAGGAGGCATCGAACCCGGGGGTACTTACTGTAAATGTTCCCGAAGGTGCTGTTATTACAGGAGTTGATGTGGAATATGAAATAACTTCACAAAATGGCGCCTGGATGAAGGAGCAAAGGTCTTACATCGAATGTACTAATGAAGGCGGACGAAAAGAAAAAGCGATTCATGCAGGTACGGATCAGGATTCCGGTGGTACTGTGTTTTATGAACGAAACAGACTTGGCATTGCCAACAATGTTGAAGGTGGTGGTGATATTGAATTCAAACTACATGCTTTCAGAACCTGGGGAGGAAGTGGTTCAAATACCGAATATGCTTTTGTTAACAACAATTCATGGAAGGTGATCGTGCATTATGAATTGCAAAAATACGATGTTACCCTCAAACTGGTCAACCAATTTGGCGAAAAGGTACAGGATGCCACGATTGAAATTGCCGGGGAGGTAAAAAACAGCAATGATGATGGTGAAGTTTTCTTTCATCTGAATAAAGGAAATCATATGTTGAGCATTGAAGCTTATAATCATCTTCCTGTTGAATTTTATTCACTAAGGATAGAAGAGGAGGGTCTGATTGAGATACCTATGGAGAGAATGCTCATCGCCAATTTTAATGTTACAGATATTTTTGATGATCCAGTGGAAGATGCTGTCATCCTTGTGGAAGACCAGGAGATGGAAAGTCATGTAAAATATGAATTAGACAACGGTCTGTACAACTACAGGGTTTTGGCTCCGGAGCATCAGGAACATGCGGGTTCTTTTTTTGTAAATAACGAAGATGTTGCTTTGAATATTAAACTGATTCCTTATTATTCAGCTTCGTTTGATATTATTGATCAGTGGGGAAATGACGTGAACAACGCCCTGATCACTATCAACAATGAAGATTTTACCCAATCTGAAATCAAAGAGCTGGTGCCGGATAATTATGCATTCACCATTTCTGCCCCTGCTTTCAACGAATATCAGGATGAATTTGAAATAGTGGATGATGATGTGGTGGTTTCGGTTACGCTGCTGGCAGATGGCACAGGTGTTAATGATCTGGTATCTGATGGATTTGCTGTGTACCCCAACCCCGCAAAAAATTCTGTAATGTTTACATTTCAAAATGGCGGGCATGAGCATGCCGTAAAGTTGTTAAACACAAAAGGACAGGTGCTGGATCAATTCAAAATATCTGGCAAACAGGATTTTTCTTATGATCTTTCATCACTCGAATCCGGGGTATATTTTATTCAGGTTGTTATACCAGCGGGCATCATGAACAAAAAACTGATTGTTGAATAGTAATTTCTAAATCCATTGGAATTTCAGGAACTCAATTTGAGCAAACCGCTTCTGAATGCTTTGCAGGATGTTGGTTTTGAGAATGCCACACCCATTCAGGTGAAAGCTTTCCCGGCAATTATGTCGGGCAGAGATGTGGTGGGCATTGCCCAAACCGGAACGGGTAAGACCCTTGCTTATTTATTGCCCCTTCTCCGTCAGTTGAAATATTCGGAACAAAGATATCCCCGTATCCTTATCATGGTGCCTACACGCGAACTTGTTTTGCAGGTCATGGAAGAGGCCAAAAAACTTACTGCCTATATGAGCGTGAGAATAAAGGGGGTTTACGGAGGAACCAATATCAACACACAAAGTCAGAACGTGTATGAAGGAACGGATATTCTGGTGGCTACACCGGGGAGGTTGTTCGACCTGAACATGAGAGGTACTTTGCGTTTAAAGCAAATTCAGAAACTTGTGATAGATGAGGTGGACGAAATGCTCAGTCTGGGATTCAGGCATCAGATCATCAACATTCTGGAATTGTTGCCTCCGAGAAGACAAAACCTGATGTTTTCTGCCACTTTAGCCGATGAAGTGGAGGAGATCATCAGGGAATTTTTCTTTGATCCCGTTTGGATTGATGTTGAATTCAGAGGAACTCCACTGTCGAAAATTACTCAGAAAGCCTATATCGTTCCAAATTTTGCTACTCAGTTTAACCTGCTTTCCCTGTTACTCGAAGAGGAGGAGGTCTTTTCCAAGGCCTTGATCTTTGCCCCTGATAAAAAAACAGCCGATAAAATTTTCAATAAACTAAGTATAAGATTTCCTGACCAGTTGGGTGTTATCCATTCCAACAAAAGTCAAAACCAACGATTCAACACGCTGGATGATTTCCGTAAGGGTTTCATTCGTATCCTGATTTCAACAGACCTGGTTGCCCGCGGGGTTGATATTTTTGAGGTAAGTCATGTTATCAACTTCGGGTTACCCGAAATATCCGGCTCTTACCTGCATCGGATAGGTAGAACAGGAAGGGCAGACAAAGAAGGTATTGCCATTTCACTTGTAAAGGACAAAGAAGAAAAGCAACTTGCCCACATTGAAAAATCCCTGCAAAAGTCCATTCCGGTTGAAGAACTTCCGGCAGATCTTGTCATCAGTCAGGCTGAAGACGACGATGATAAAACACCCATGCCCGGTGATAAAGATTATCTACAGAACAAAAGATTGCCTTCAGGAGGAAGTGCTTTCCATCCCAAAAAAGAAAAGAATATGAAGGTGAACCTAAGAAGACCCTCTCCTAAAAAGAACACCCGTAAAAAGAAAAAGAAATAATTTGCCGCAGGCAGGAGGAATGTAGTTGATCATGCTGAGAAAATATGTTAAGCAAGTTGACAACGGAATTGTTTTTAGTATATTTACACTTGACCATGCCTTTGAATATAAGTAGTCTTTGCAAGAAAACGCCAAATACTGCGTTATTCTCGTTTTTGAATC
>CAYMLS010000264.1:0-7563 GCA_964390665.1 uncultured Bacteroidales bacterium
AAAAGCGAAGTGGTTTTATCCGGTTCATTTAAAACCGAATGATCATGATAAAACTGATTGAATGCTTTTGATAATTCATATACGTAGTTGGCGATAAGTGCCGGGCTCATGGTTTGTGCAGCATCCTTTACCGTATTGGGAAAGGCATACAACTGCTGTAGCAACAGGTTTTCTTTTTCATGAATGATCATGTTAGAAAAATCCGGATTTTCATCTTTCAGGTTTTTTTCCTCCGCTTTGCGCAAAATAGAGCAAATCCGTGCATGGGTATACTGGATAAAAGGACCGGTATTCCCGTTAAAATCAATTGAATCCTCAGGATTGAAAAGCATGTTCTTTTTGGGGTCTACCTTCAGGATGTAATACTTCAGTGCCCCCATACCGATCATATGGAAAAGTTGTTCTTTTTCCTTTTCAGAAAAATCATCGATCTTACCAAGTTTTTCGGTGGTGGATTTTGCTGTCAGATACATTTGTTCCATCAGGTCGTCGGCATCTACCACAGTACCTTCTCTTGATTTCATTTTTCCCTGTGGCAGTTCCACCATGCCATAGGATAGATGAAAAATGGAATCAGCGTAAGGTTTTTCAAGTTTTTTCAGTACTTTTTTGAGCACGTCAAAATGATAATTTTGCTCGTTGCCCACCACATAAATCATTTTGGATGCCCGGTAGTCGTCATAACGCAACTGAGCGGTGCCAATATCCTGGGTCATATAAACAGAAGTGCCATCTGCGCGTAGTAAAAGTTTCTGATCCAGTCCCTCATCACTCAGGTCGGCCCAAACCGATTGATCTTCTTTCCGGAAAAGCGCTTTTTTGTCTAATCCATTCAAAACAATCTCTTTACCAAGCAAATAGGTTTCAGACTCGTAATAAATTTTATCGAAGTCAACGCCCATCGTTTTGTAGGTAACATCAAAGCCATCGTACACCCATTGATTCATCATTCTCCATATCCTGACCGTTTCTTCATCCCGGTTTTCCCATTTTAAAAGCATCTCACGGGCTTCCTTCATAAGGGGTGCAATATTCCGTGCTTTTTCTTCCTCCAGTCCTTCTTTTTCACTAATTTCTTTGGCTTGCTGCCTCAATTTGGTTTCAAACATCACATAATAATCACCCACCAGTTTGTCTCCTTTTTTACCTGAGGATTGGGGAGTTTCACCATTTCCCCATTTCATCCATGCCAGCATCGACTTACAGATATGAATGCCACGGTCGTTGACAAGATTGACTTTTACCGCACTCCTTCCGGAGGCATCAACGATCTGAGCCAGAGAATACCCGAGCAGATTGTTTCGTATATGCCCCAGGTGCAGCGGTTTATTGGTGTTTGGAGAAGAATACTCGATCACCACTTTTTCCTCTTCGGGCAGGGTGGCATATCCATAATGATCTTTTGTATAATGTTGCTGCAAAAATTCAACCCAGAAGCTGCGCGCAAGCACCAGGTTCAGAAATCCCTTAACAACATTAAAATCGTCAATTTGAGGCATTCGTTTTTTGATCTCTTCACCCAAAGCAGCAGCAGTTTGTTCGGGCGATCGTTTTGCAAACTTCACAAAAGGGAAAACCACCAAGGTAAAGTCACCTTCAAAATCTTTACGGGTTGGTTGCAGCGCAATATTTTCCGGAGTTATCTTATGGTTAAACAAATCGCTGATGCAGACAGCGATGATATCCTTCAACTGGTTTTCTATATTCATAGGTTTTCTGATTTGGAAACGGGCACAAAATTACTTTTTTTTTCATGAATGTATCCCCTCTGAAAACGAGTTTTCGGAAAAATTGACTTCGTCGAGCTTACGGTTCGTGAAAATATTATGTTTTTAATTGTCTGAATTTCTGGCATTCATATTAATGTCAATTCGTGTAATTTGTGGACAATATACTTTTTGAGTGGACTCATGAATGGTTTTCTCATCGCCTTTGGTAAAATTGAAGCAGCACAAAGTTTTTTAGCGGAAACAAAATCTGTTTTCAAAAAACATTGATTTGTACATAAAAAAAACAGCGAACATGTGCATTTTTATTGTAAAAATATTGTAGGTTTGTGCAATTTTTTATCAAAAACGTATTCAAATAACATACATTTAACCTTAAATCGAAAGACACATGAGTAAAAAGAAGAATGTAATCATTATTGGCGCGGCAGGGCGCGATTTTCACAACTTTAACACCTATTACAGAACCAATGACAATTACAATGTGGTGGCATTTACCGCTGCCCAGATTCCTGATATTGATGGAAGAAAATACCCCGCCGAGCTTGCCGGTGATCTTTATCCTGAAGGGATACCTATTTATACTCAGGATGACCTGCCGCGTCTGATCAAAGAACTTGATGTAGATGTGTGTGCATTTTCTTACAGCGATGTTTCCTATCAGCAGGTAATGGCTGTGGGAGCCATTGTAAATGCTGCCGGGGCCGACTTTTTGCTTATTGGCACCAAAGAAACAATGGTGAAAAGTGAAAAACCACTGATCGCCGTTGGTGCGGTTCGTACAGGTTGCGGCAAAAGTCAGACCTCCAGGAAAGTGATTGAAGCACTCATGAACCACGGAATAAAAGTGGTTGCTATACGCCACCCCATGCCCTACGGAAATCTGGTAGCACAAAAAGTACAACGTTTTGCTACCGTTGAAGATCTTAAAAAACACGATTGCACCATAGAAGAAATGGAAGAATATGAACCCCATGTGGTACGTGGCAATGTTATTTATGCCGGCGTTGATTACGAAGCCATTTTGCGCGAAGCAGAAAAAGAAGCCGACGTGATCCTTTGGGATGGCGGAAACAATGACTTCCCCTTCTACAAACCCGATCTGATGATCACGGTCGTAGACCCACACCGCCCAGGACATGAGCTGAACTATTATCCCGGTGAAACAACATTGCGCTTGGCCGATATTGTTGTCATCAACAAAATAGACAGTGCCTCTCCTGAAAACATTCAAAAAGTTCGCGATAATATCAGTCTTATCAATCCCAATGCTATTGTGGTGGATGGTGCTTCGCCCCTTACTGTGAGCGATCCATCGCTGATCAGAGGCAAACGGGTTCTGGTCGTTGAAGATGGCCCCACCCTTACACACGGTCATATGAAGATCGGTGCAGGAACGGTTGCTGCCAACAAATTTGGTGCTGCCGAACTGGTAGATCCAAGACCATACACCGTTGGCAGACTAAAAGAAACCTTTGAAATATATCCCAACATCGGTACATTGCTACCCGCTATGGGTTATGGTGAACAACAAATATCTGATCTGGAAAAAACCATCAACAATACCGATTGTGATGCTGTTGTCATTGCCACGCCAATTGATTTACAACGAATTGTAAAAATCAACAAACCTACCGTAAAAGTAGACTATGAACTACAGGAAATAGGCAAACCTGTATTGTGTGACTTGATCTGCAACTTCCTGAAAGACAAGAATCTTGTCAGAAAAGATTGCGGTTGCAAATAGTATTTTTTTAAAAAAAAGCGGCATTCATTGCCGCTTTTTTTTGATCTTTTTTCTCAACAAAATCATCCTAATCAATGAAAATGAAAAACAAAAGCCTGGTATCCATCAACGATTTTACAAAAGAAGAGCAATTAAGAATTCTGGAAGTATCCCGTGAATTTGAACAAAACCCTGTACAGCCCATACTGAAAAACAATGTGATCGCCTCCCTGTTTTTTGAACCCTCCACCCGTACCCGACTCAGCTTTGAGAGTGCCATCAACCGGTTGAGCGGAAAGATAGTAGGTTTTTCAGAAGCCAGCAATACCAGTGTAAAAAAAGGCGAATCGCTTCGCGATACCATCCTTACCATTGCCAACTACTCTGATCTGATCGTTATGCGAAACCCCATAGAGGGCAGTGCACGTTTTGCTTCTGAAATATCTCCGGTTCCCATCATCAATGCCGGCGACGGAGCCAACCAACATCCCACACAAACACTGCTCGATTTATACAGTATACTGAAAACCCAGGATACGCTCGATGATCTGCACGTGGCTTTTGTGGGCGACCTGAAATATGGCAGAACAGTACACTCACTGGTGATAGCCCTTTGCAACTACAATACAACGTTTCATCTGGTGTCGCCCATAGAGTTGAAGCTGCCCAGCTCTGTGAAAATGCACATCAAGGAAAAAAATCTGAATTATCACCAATATACCAACATGGATGAGGTGATTCCACTTGTTGATATTCTTTACGTTACCAGGATACAAAAAGAGCGGTTCTCTGATCCTTTGGAGTTCGAGCGCATCAAGAATTCTTACAATCTTCATAAAGACATGCTCGGGGATACACGGGAAAATTTAAGGATCCTGCACCCCATGCCCCGGGTAAATGAAATTCATGTAAATGTAGATTCAGACCCCCGTGCCTATTATTTTGAGCAGGCGCTCAACGGTGTTTATGTAAGGCAGGCTTTGCTCTCGGTATTACTGGGTTACCGGTGATCTGCAAAACAACCTGTAAAAAACAATGAATACCAGAGAGTGATAAAACTATTCACAAACAAATATTTGTCAAACGCTAACAATTAAACAATTAAAATGAGCGACAAGATCAAGGAATTAAAAGTATCTGCCATAGAAAACGGAACCGTTATCGACCATATACCCGCCAATGCTGTCTTTCAGGTAATCAAAATGTTGAAACTGGATGTTTTCGACCAGATGGTGCTCTTCGGAACCAACCTGGAAAGCAAAAAATACGGCAGCAAAGGAATCATTAAGGTAAGCAATAAATTTTTTAAGTCGGAAGAGTTGAATAAGATCTCCCTGGTGGCGCCCCATGCCAGTATTATTGAGATCAGAGACTTTCAGGTTTCGCGCAAAACAGTGGTGGAAATACCTGAAAGCATTACCGGCATTGTAAAGTGTTTCAACCCCAACTGTATTACCAACATAGAAAGGATCACCACAAGGTTTGATGTGGTTGAAAAAGAAAACCTGCGTTTGAAATGCCGCTATTGCGAAAAAATAACTGTGAAAAAAAATATGGAGTTTAAATAGTTTTTTTTAAACAGAAAAAAAACTCCTTTAAATAAAGGTTTTACAAACCCAACATGCCTCTTCAGGCGCATCCCAAACAAGGCATTGTTACCTACAGACAAACAATGCAAAACTGCATTGATGCACGTTCATGGTGTTCATCAATATCCTTTTGAGGCATCATAACGGGCATAAGGGGTAATACGCTGGCTGGCAAAATCGGAGCGCAGATATTTATAATACCCTGCAATAGCGATCATGGCAGCATTGTCGGTAGTGTATTCAAATTTGGGAATAAAAACGTCCCAACCTTCATCATGTTTTTTTTGCAGGAACGCTTTTCTCAATTCAGAATTGGCAGAAACCCCACCCGCTATGGCAACCCTCTCTATCCCGGTTTGCTTCACTGCTTTCTCCATCTTGTGCATCAGAATATTAACAATGGTATACTGAATGGAAGCACACAGATTCTCTTTGTTATTTTCAATAAAATCAGCAGAAAGTTTTAGTTGATCGCGCAAAAAGTACAACACACTTGTTTTAAGGCCACTAAAAGAGAAGTTCAGGTCGGGAATGTTGGGATGAGGAAACCTGAACGCTTTGGGATCACCATGCTGTGCCAGTCGATCCATCACTGGGCCACCCGGATAGGGCAAACCCATGATCTTGGCAGTTTTATCAAATGCTTCACCGGCAGCATCATCCAGGGTTTGTCCGATCACCTCCATATCAAAATGATCCTTCACCAGCATGATCTGTGTATGTCCTCCCGAAACCGTAAGGCATAAAAAAGGAAACTGAGGGGGATGAGGATTTTGCTGATCGGTGATAAAATGGGCAAGAATATGTGCATTCATATGGTTTACCTCAATAAGGGGTATCTGCAATGCCAGTGAAAAAGACTTGGCAAAAGAAGCCCCCACCAGAAGCGATCCCAATAATCCGGGACCATTGGTAAAAGCAACAGCATGTAACTGATTTTTGTTTACTTTAGCCTCACTTAAAGCTTTGTGTATGACAGGAATAATATTTTGCTGATGTGCTCTGGATGCCAGCTCAGGCACCACGCCACCATAAAATTGATGAACTTCCTGACCAGCGATGATATTGGCAAGAATTTTGGTATCTTTAAGTACCGCTGCCGAAGTATCATCACACGATGATTCAATACCCAGAATGTAAGTATTCATGTAACTTTTCAATGCTGATAAGCGTTTACTTTTAAAAAAAATAATGGACAACAAAGTTACCAAAAAAACACCTTATGCTGTTTTCATCACCCTTTTTGTGATGATCATCATACCTGTGTTGTTTTTTCTGGTACTCAGAAGCAGCAAAGTACAAACCTTTCTCACGTCAAAAGCGGCGGCCTATATTTCCGAACAATTGCAAACCCGTGTAACTGTGGGCGGAGTTGACATCAACTGGTTACTCAATGTAGTGATCAGCGATATTGCTATTGAGGACACCCGGGGGAATGATCTTCTGCTGGCTGAAGAACTTACCCTTCACATAGATAAGGTAAACTTTACCCAAAGAGAGCTCACCCTCAACATGATCAAAGTAGGCGGTGCCGCTATAAAAATGAAAAAGTACCCCAATGAAAATAACTATAACCATCAATTCCTGGTAGATTATTTCAGCGATTTACCTCCTGCGGATCCTTTAAAACCCAAATGGAATGTTACGCTGAAAGCGCTGACACTTTCATCTTCATCTTTATCGCTGAAAGACCAAAACCAAACCCGGGAAACACCCGGTTTCAATCCCACGGATTTTACCTTTAATGACCTTCATGTAGATGTAAGGGATATCTCTCTTTCGGGAGATACACTGAAGGCACACTTGCAAGGACTTTCTGTAACAGACAACAAGGGTTTTGAGATCAAAAGTGCCAAAACAAATTTTTTATTTTCAAACCAAAGTATCTGGATACATAATTTTGCCCTGCAAACCCTGCAGAGCAGAATATTTATGGATCTTACCATCGATTATGAGGGGTTGGAAGCCTTCCGGAACCCTTTCCATGACCTTGACTTTTTGATCAAAATGAAACCGTCCACCCTGCGTCTGAATGATATTGGATATTTTGTAGACGGTGCTTACGGGTTGGACAACGCTATTGACATGCAAGGTACCTTTTCTGGTACACCCGCCCAGGCAAAAGGTTCTGATATCAGCATCCGGTTTGGATTATCATCGGTATTTCAGGGTGATTTCTTTTTATCGGGACTACCGGATACAGAAAACACCTTTGTAAATTTCAACATGGAAAATTTTGTTTCCAACAAAAACGATATAGAAACTTTTTATTTGCCCGGGACTTCCAATCCTTTCGAAGAAAATTTACAACTTCCGGAAGAATTAGTGAATCTGGGCGCCGTATCATTTTCCGGGAAACTCACCGGTTTTCTTCATGACTTTGTGGCGTATGGAAACTTTACATCCGCCCTGGGCAACATGTCTACAGACATTGCCATTGTAAGCAGTGATGGATTTCGGAACATCAACTACAAAGGGAACCTGGCCCTTGAAGAATTTGATCTTGGCAGGTTTACCGGAG
>CAYMLS010000265.1:0-1419 GCA_964390665.1 uncultured Bacteroidales bacterium
TCAATCAAAAAGTTATTAAATTAATGCTTTCTTCCCAGGGGCATCAAGTTGATATTGCTTCCAATGGACGAGAAGCGGTGGAAAAGTTTCGCCAGGATAAGCATCAGCTCATTTTGATGGATATCCAAATGCCTGAAATGGATGGAATAACTGCCACCCGTATTTTGAAAAACAAATATGATCGTTTGCCCCCTGTTGTTGGGCTGAGCGCCAATGCTTTTGAAGGCGACCGTGAAAAATACATGTTGCAGGGTTTGGACGAATATCTTACCAAACCTGTAAAAAGCGATGACTTTGAAAATCTCTTAAATAAAATATTTTGAATTTTCTTTATTTGTTTTTTTCTGTTTCATGGATATGGAAAGGCAATTATTTTTTGCCTGGCAATATTAATCTGTCTGTAATAGAGAGTTTTTTCTTCAGTTATAAAGGTATGGCATTATTATGCCTTATGTTTGTTTTCGTTTTGTTCATTATTAGGCAAAAGTTTCAGAAAACCCTCAACAAAAAAAGCAAGGAACTCACATTCAGAAATCAATTGCTTGAATCTTCGAATCAGCTGCTTGAAGATCTGTTGGATGAAAGGAAAAGCAATGAGCAAAAACTCCGAAGAAGTGAATCCCAATATCGCTTGTTGGTGGAAAATCAAACGGATCTGATTGTGAAAGTTGATCGAACAGGTAAGTTTCTTTTTGTTAGCCCTTCTTACTGCAAACTTTTCGGTAAAACCCAGCAGGAGTTAATTGGAAGCACTTTTCTCCCACTTGTACATCCCGACGATCAGGAATCCACTCGTGTGGCAATGCAGCGTCTGTATCACAAACCCTGGAAATGTTTTTTTGAGCAAAGAGCGATGACGGGCAAAGGATGGAGGTGGCTTTCATGGTCGGATACTGCGGTGTTGAACGATAAAAATGAAGTAACAGAGATCATTGGCGTGGGAAGAGACATTACCGAACAGAAAAGATCAGAAGAAGAATGGAAATTGCTCATGAACCAGATCATTGATTCCGACCCAAGCGCCATTGCGGTGCACGATAAAGATTTAAACTATCTTTACGTAAGCAAGCGCTATTTGAATGATTATAAATTAAAATCTCAGGATATAATTGGCAAGCACCATTATGAAATATTCCCTGATCTGCCTGAAAAGTGGAAAAAAGTTCATCAGCGGGTGTTGAAGGGTGAGGTGTTAAGTTCGGAGGAGGATTTATTTCACCGCGAAGACGGAAGAACCGAATATACCAGATGGGAATGCAAACCCTGGTACAAGGCTGATCAGTCTATAGGTGGAATGATCTTGTATTCCGAAGTGATCACATTAAGAAAACAATATGAGATCAACCTCAAAAAACAGCGCGACCGCCTGCATCTCTTGCTCGATATTGTAGCCGCTGTCAGTAAATCTGAAAACCATTT
>CAYMLS010000265.1:1519-7480 GCA_964390665.1 uncultured Bacteroidales bacterium
CCGGTGATGGATGAGAAACGGATCGTAAATATTCTCGTTTTCTTTAGCCGTAAAGAACTGCCAAAAGATGAGGTTCTGACGGATATCTTTTACGGAACAGCTTTGCATCTGGGCGAATTGTTTAAAAGAAAACTTGCCGAGTATAACATGAAATTACTCAACAGAAGTTTGGAGGAAAAAGTGAAAAGCAGAACTCACCAACTGGAGACAACGAACAAAGAACTGGAAGCTTTTTCCTATTCCGTATCTCATGATTTGAGGGCACCCCTTCGCGCTATTACCGGTTTTGCACAAATTTTAAGCAATGAATATGAAGAACTTTTTGATGAGGAGGCAACCAGACTATTTGCCATCATCAAAGAAAATGCCCAAACCATGGATACACTCATTGGCGACTTGCTTGATTTTTCCAGAACAGGAAGAATTCAACTTTCCAGATCAGAAATTAACATGAAAGATATGGCGAGGGCTATTTTCTTTGAATCTACCAACGAAAAGCAACGGCAAGCAATCGATCTTTCACTGAAACCAATGCCCAATGCTTACGCTGATCCTTCTCTGATGAGGCAGGTTTGGCGCAATATTCTGAGCAATGCCATCAAATACTCTCAAAATGAGGAACACCCGCTGATCCATATCGGAGGATACAGCAAAGACGATGAGTGTGTTTATTTTGTGAAAGATAATGGTGTGGGGTTTAATCCGGCATATACCTCAAAATTATTTCAGGTATTTCAAAGACTGCATAAATCCCATGAATTTGAAGGTACCGGGGTAGGTTTGGCCATTGTGCAAAGAATCATCACACGGCATGCCGGAAGGATATGGGCAGAAGGTGATCTGGGGAATGGTGCCTGTTTTTGGTTTTCTTTGCCTTCCGGTAAAAAAATACCGAATTAGTATCTCTGTTTATAAAAAAAATACTAAATTGCAACGTCTTTCAAATTTTTCATTTAACAAATTCCCCCATGAGTGATCAGGTCGAAATTTTATTGGTAGAAGATAATCCTTATGATGCTGAATTGGCATTAAGGGCATTGAAGCAAAATAACCTGGCCAACAAAGTTGTACATGTAACCGATGGAGAGGAAGCCCTTGATTTTCTTTTTGCAAGAGGCAATTTTGCCGCTGATGTAAGGGCAAAACCCAAAGTTATTTTACTGGATCTTAAACTTCCTAAAGTGGGGGGACTGGAAGTACTCAAAATTGTCAAATCTGATCCGGTTCTCAAACTTATTCCTGTTGTGGTGCTTACCAGCTCGCGCGAAGAAAAAGATATTGTGGAAAGTTATGATCTTGGTGTAAACAGTTATATGGTCAAACCAGTGGCCTTCGATAAATTTATTGATGTGATCAAGGATCTTGGAATGTATTGGTTGATACTCAATCAGGCCCCTTGACCGATGAAAAGATCTTAAAGAATTTTAGGATGAATGAAAAACTGAAGATTTTATTTGTAGAAGATCTTTCTTCTGATTATGAATTGGCTGTGCATGAAATAAAAACAGCAGAAATTGACTTTGAACCCAGGCGTGTGGAAACGGAACCGGAGTTTTTTAGCGCTCTCAGATCTTTTGACCCTGATGTTGTCATTTCTGACTATTCCATGCCTTCTTTCAATGGAACAAGAGCTTTGGAAATTTCCATGGAGTATAATCCATTCTGCCCCTTTATTATCCTTACCGGATCCATGAATGAAGAAACAGCCGTTGATTGCCTTAAGTCTGGTGCTACCGATTATGTTTTAAAGGAACGAATCAAAAGATTGCCTTATGCTGTCAAGGAATCTCTTGACAGAAAAAGCACCTTGTTGCAAAAAGAGGAGGCGCTCAAAAAACTCAGATCCAGTGAAGACCAACTCAAACAGGCTCAAAAAATCGCCAATATTGGTAGTTGGGAATTTAACTTCAATACCGGACTGGCGACAGCTTCAGATGAAGCAAGAAATATCTATGGTGTTTACGAAAATAGCTTTTCCATTGATCAGGTACAGGGAATGGTGGTTGAATCCTATCGCCCCATCCTTGATGCAGCTTTGTATGATCATATCCATCTTGGAAAGCCTTATGATATTGAATTTCAGGTTATAAGAGCGAATGATAAAGTGATCAGGCATGTGCACTCCATGGCGCAGTATGATAAAGATAAAAATTGCCTCGTGGGCATTATCAGAGATATTACAGAAAAAAAAGTAAACCAGAAACTTCAGCAGGAAATCATTCTGGCCAAAGAATCTGCCAAATTTAAGCATGATTTCCTGGCTCATATGAGCCACGAAATAAGAACACCTCTTACAGGGATTGAAGGTATTGTTGATCTGATGGACAAAACTCCTCTCAACGATATCCAAAAAGATTATCTGGAAACCTTGCGCTTCTCTTCCGAAAATTTAAAAAACATTATCAATGAGGTGCTTGATTACTCCAAAATTGAAGCAGGTAAAATTAATATCAATCCCCGACCTTTTAAAACCACAGAGCTTTTTGATAAAGCAGAAAAACTTTTCCATTCCATTTGTAAGAAAGACCTGAAATTTCAATGTAAAACAGACAAAAATATTCCTGAAAATCTATACGCTGACAAACACAGGATATTTCAGATCATTACCAATCTTTTGTCTAATGCTGTGAAATACTCCGACAAAGGAACCGTTGTTTTGCATGCCGAAAAAATGAATGCTGCTGATGATGGTTATTTTCATGTGCGAATAACCATTGAAGACCAGGGACCCGGCATACATCCCAAATTGAAAAAGAAACTTTTTAAACCCTTTTCGCAGCTGCACGATCCGGATGAAATGGAAATTGAAGGATCAGGACTTGGACTCTCTATCTGTCGTGAACTATCCATTTTGCTGGGAGGGGAAATTGATGTGAATAGTGAACTGGGAAAGGGAAGCCAATTTTGGTTTACCTTTAAAACCCAAAAAGCAGAACCTGAGAAACAAGGTTCGGATTTAAATACTCCCAAAAAACTTCATAAACAGAAATCTTTAAAGATCCTTCTGGTAGAAGATAAGGTGGTGAATCAAAAAGTGATCGCTCTCATGCTCGAATCTCTCGGACATTCTGTTGTGATCGCAAACAATGGAAAGGAGGCGGTGCAGGTATTTAAACCCGATGTTTTCGATCTTTTGCTCATGGACATCCAAATGCCCGTAATGAACGGTGTGGAAGCTACCCGAAAACTCAAAGAAATGTACCAGGATCAATTACCTCCCATTATTGGATTAAGTGCAGGTGCTATGCAAGGCGACAGAGAGAAATATATTCAGATGGGACTGGATGAGTATTTGATCAAACCTTTGAAAACCGACGGTTTTAATCATATGATCAGCAGGTTGAACCAATAAAATGTGATACGATGACAGACCAACCTCAAAAAAGAATTTACACCCTTCTGGAATTGGGAAAAAGCCTGCGGTCTGTTGTGGAAAGAAACTATTCGGGTACCTACTGGATCAAAGCCGAAATAGCCAAACTGAATTTTTATCCACGAAGCGGGCACTGCTACCCCGAGCTTGTCGACAAATCAGGAAACATTGTGCAGGCACAAATGCGGTCTACCATTTGGGCTGCCGATTATAATCAGATCAATAAAAAATTCCTGGATACTGCCGGCGAGAAAATACGCGAAGGGATGGAGATACTCTTCAGAGCATCCGTTACCTTTCATCCCCTTTACGGGTTGTCATTACAAATATGGGAAGTGGAACCTGCTTTTACTTTGGGGCAAATGGCGGCTGAAAAGAATAAAGCCATCGCAAAACTCAAAAATGAGGGCATTTTTCTACAAAACAAATCCCTTAAAATGCCCTTATTGCCCAAAAAACTTGCTGTAATTTCGGTGGAAACCAGCAAGGGATACCGTGATTTTCTCAATATCCTGTATCAACAATCTTATCAGTATGCAGTATGGCATTACCTGTTTCCCTCTGTTCTGCAGGGCGATAAAGCGGTGGAAGGCATTATGTCGCAACTCCGCATCATTAAAAAAGTGCAAAATCAATTCGATATGGTGGCCATCATCAGGGGTGGGGGTGGAGATATTGGACTGAACTGCTATGATGATTATAACCTTGCACGGGAAATTGCTCTTTTTCCCCTTCCGGTTATAGCAGGAATTGGACACTCAACCAACGAAACCATTGCCCAAATGGTGGCATGGGCTAACAAAATCACACCCACCGATGTTGGGTATTTTGTCATTGACCGCTTCAGGGATTTTGAAAAACGCATTGTCAACAATTCCGAAAAACTTCAATCAAGAACCCATCATTTATTGAACTTTCAAAAGCAAAAAATCTCTTTTGTCAAAGAGAAACTGCATGAAAGTGCTTTGAAAAGATTTATCCACGAAAAAAACAAATTATCCATTATTCAAAACAGTCTCCGGTTGCTCGATCCGTCGAACATACTCAGGCGGGGATATTCCATTACCTCTGTAAATGGAAAAAGCATTACTGACGCATCTGAAATACAGGAAGACGAAATACTCCAAACACAGTTTTATAAAGGGATTAAATACAGTAAAGTTGTGAAAAAACCAGAATGAAATGCTTGACAATTTTCTTGCACCTTATTACGCTCTGTTTTCCAAAAAAAGAAGTAGATCATGAGTTTCCTGATAAGATTTAATCTTAAATATCAAGGAAAGTATCTTTTGAGGAGAATAAAAATACGAAGAGTAAGATTTGCTTGTTCGATCATAGGTTTGATTAGTGGTTTTCCGTTTCAAGTGCTCAATAATGCCCCACTTTGCTTTTTTGTTGCCTTTTGTTTGTTTCCTGCACTGGGATGCTAAAGGAGAAAATACTTCCCTTGCCTTCTTCACTTTCTATGTTAAATCTTCCTCCGTGTTTCTCAATGAAATAGATACACAATGTTAATCCTATGCCGGAACCCGGTTCATTTCCGGTACCCTTCCGGGCTTGGATGATAGAATCATGTTGAAGTTTGTTCAGTTTTTCGGGTTGAAAACCTACTCCATGGTCTTTCACTGAAAAAAAACATTCCAGGTTCTTTTCATAAAACTCAATGTCTATTGAACCGCCCTTATGGCTGAATTTGAGGGCGTTGGATATCAGGTTTCTGAATACTGCAGAAATCATTTGCACGTCTCCCTGTATCCTGCACTGCTGCTCTATTCTTTTGTTGATCGTGATATCCTTTACGCGCGCCCATGGTTCGTAATCCTGAAGTGTTTTGTTTAATATTTCACCAGGAACGATTTCCTTTGGTGTATATACCAGTTTTCCATCCTGCGACTTTGCCCAGTAGAGAAGGTTTTCCAGCAGATCGGATATGGATTGTGCCGACCTCGACATGGCCAGCAAACTTTCGTTGATCCCCTTGTCATGAAACTCATATTCTTCTTTAAATATTTCGAGCAATGCTTTCAGGTTCCAAACCGGGTTTCGCAAATCGTGGCCAATGATCATCAGCATCTTATTCTTTGCCAGATTGGTTTGTCTCAGCGCTTCTTTTTGCTTGTGAAGTTCTTTGTTTTTGGTTTCTATTTTCTTTAACAGGAAAAATAAAACCAATCCTCCCAGGAAAAACAATACAAGAAATCCTGTCAGGATTCCGTTAATTTGCTTTTGCTTGCTTAAGTTCAGTGCCTTTATCTCTTTCTCTTTTTCCATTAACGCTATTTGGGCTTGTTTTTTCTGTCGTTCCATTTCAAATTCAAGCACCAATACTTTTTCGTTGAGTTCCTGGTTGAAGATAGAGTCCTGATAGACTTGTATTTGCTGCTGGTAATTATTGGCTTGCCGGAAGTTCTGTTCATTCAGCGCATTTTTTTCCAGTACCTTCAGGGCATCGAGAATAATGGGTTTTGATTGGGTTTGTTTTCCTATTTCAAGGGATATTCCTGCCATTTCAACCGCCTGTTCAAAATCCTGGTTCAGGCAATGGATCTGGGCGATTTTGATATAAATATTTCCCAGCAGGTCTTTGT
>CAYMLS010000266.1:0-7456 GCA_964390665.1 uncultured Bacteroidales bacterium
CGATCACCCATGCTTTTCACTATCGACAACATAATAGGGGATACCGGTGTAGGCAACCATGGATGGGGGATCAAACATACCCAGTTTCATGCGTGCCAGCATCAGGCGGGTAACAAGCACGTCGATCTCCTCTTCGGTAACCAATCCTTGTTCGTAAGCACTGATCAGGGCAGGGTAGGAGTTGCCGCAATTCAGGTCGGTACCTGCCTGTACGGCAAGTGCTGCTGCCTCCTCTACGGTATTTACCACCTCATGGTCGCCCTCACGGTAAAAATCGCGAATGGCCCAGCAATCGGAAACAATATATCCTTCAAAACCCCAATCATCGCGCAAAAGGCTTTCCAGGTATTTGCTTCCACAACAAGGTTCGTCATACAACCGGTTATAAGCGCACATAACGGAATAAACGCCCCCTTCCTGTATAGTTCTTCTGAAATGAGGGGTATAGGTTTCTACAAAATCTCTCATATGGGGGTGGGCGTTGAACCTGTGACGATCGGGTTCAGGACCACTGTGTACAACAAAGTGCTTGGAAGTTGCCACCAGTTTCAGGTAGCGATCATCGTCACCCTGTAAACCTTTGATATACCCCAATGCCATTTCACCGGTCAACCAGGGGTCTTCTCCATAAGTTTCCATTCCACGTCCCCACCTGGGATCACGAAAAATATTGATATTGGGAGTCCAGAAGGTTAACCCCTGATATATACCCCGCTGTCCTTTGGAGGCAAAATCATGGTGCTTGGCTCTGGCTTCATCCGAAACAG
This sequence comes from uncultured Bacteroidales bacterium, assembly GCA_964390665.1. GTDB lineage: Bacteria > Bacteroidota > Bacteroidia > Bacteroidales > UBA7960 > SKVR01. The sequence continues at coordinate 768 of CAYMLS010000266.1, forward strand.
CGGTTCCGATCTCAAACATTTTTTCGCTATCCCACATGGCAGCCATCCCGATAGACTGGGGAAAAACAGTTGCCAATCCCGCGCGTCCTACTCCGTGAAGGCATTCATTCCACCAATTGTATTCAGGAATACCTAATCGTTCGATGGCTGGTGCTTCATAGACCATCTGGCTGATTTTCTCCTCAACGGTCATGCGCGATACAAGGTCCGTGGCACGTTCTTCAAAACTCAATGTTGTATCCCGATAGGGTTCTTTGGTTGATCCGCATGATGTAAAAATGATTGCCGCGATCAGAATGATCCATAAAGGTTGTAAATTTTTCATAATGTTTGGTTTGAAAGTAATGTTATTATTTGCTTTTTTTAGTCCATTCCTAAAACGGGTTTTCGGAGTGGATTCAAGGATCAAAATTATTCTTTCAACAAAGACGCTCTTACAATCTCTTTCCACATGGCATAACCTGTTTGGTTGAGATGCAAACTATCTGCCCGGTATATTTCCGGGCGAGGCACTCCGGAAGGGGTCAATCCGGGATTGGTGACATCAATATATTCTGCAAAAGAATATTTATTGAGCATTTCCTGCAACAACCGGTTGGCTTCCCTGTAAGATTGATGAAGGTGCTTCCGGCTCACTGCAATGGTATTGCTCAGGATAAAAATCTCGGTCTGCGGAAACAGGGCATGTACTTTTTTGATAAATTCTTCTGTGTTGGCAACAACTTCAGCAGGAGGTTTGCCCGATGCCAGATCATTGGTTCCGGTAAAAAATACGATCTTTCCCGGATGGTAAGGTTTTACAATGCGATCAAAGTAATGGAGAACATCACTGGTTTGCGAACCACCAAAACCACGGTTAATGGTGTTCAGTTCGGGGAAATCCTCTGGTATGGATCTCCATAACCGAATGCTTGAACTGCCAATAAATAAGGTCGCCCCCCTGGGTGGAAAATTCTTTGCATCCTGTTTTTCAAACAATAGTATCTCATTTTCAAAACTGTTGGGCGCCTGAATATTTACATATTTTCTGGGGATGTCCAGCCAATGTATCTTTGAAAGCAAAAGGTCTCCTGTATAAACAAGCAAAGGTTCTGAAAAATCTTTTATTTTTGATTTTTCAAATTGTATCTCTGCCTTCAAAAGCGAAGTATTGCCTTTTAACAAGTTTCCGGATAGCACCTCACCCTTGTGAACCAGTTGGATGCTATCATCCAAAGGGATAGTACCGTAAAATGAAAAATGATATTGTGTTGTATCCACCAAAAAAGCACGCGAGAGAAGGTGATGGTTGGTTCCTTTTTCACCCAGTACTACCTGGTAAAGGGCATCGTGATTAAGATATGTATTATCGTTGTAATGCCAGCTGAACTTGTTGTGTTTTGTTTTCGAATCACTGTCGCCAATGTAAAAATTCAATCCCAAAGTATCACGAAACGCCGGTTCTGTATTCAAAAAGGAGAATGGAACAGCCAGTTCTGTGTTGTATCCTTTGTCCGTTATTTGAGAGGAAATAAGTATTTCCCCGGGATCGGCCTCTTTTTTAGTCTTGCCGAAATACGCTGTTTGTATTTGGGCAACAGGAAAGTCATCCGTCAGGGGCGGGGCAATCAGAAGCTGAAGTATTTCAGAAGTCCCTTTTTGCTTCGTAAGGAATAGTTCCATGCCGTCATTTCTCCAAAGGGGTACCTCATTATTTTGAAAGACCACATCGTCATGCACTTCTGCCAGCAAATAAATATACTGATCATCCCAGGCCAGTTTTACTGTCGAATAAAAACCTGTACTGTCTGTGTTACCAAATACGTCTGCCACAAGGGGAATCTCCAGTCCGGTCCGATCCCAGTCATCGGTCTTCCCATCAATGATGATATTGGATGCCGTTGGTAAGACATAAAGATCCTGGTATGTCTCTTTTTGATTCTGACAGGAAAAAGTTAAGCATGCCAGAAATAGGAAAAGTAAATTTTTCATCTGATAATAATTTTTATTAAATCGGTCAGATAGTCTGTCCCGCTTATGCGGGAGAGCTCGTTAAAATTCTGACTACATGTTTCACATGCCGCGATTTATAATCATGTGCGTGTGTGTCAAAATTTTTGTCATGCTCGGTTCATCTGTTTATAATTTGATTAATTCGGTCAGATATCTGGCCCGTTCTTTTCTTATGGGGAGTTTGACATATAATCATCTAATGTACTTCGACATACGAAGCAGAACTGTGTCAAATATTTTGTCATGGCCCGATTCATCAATAAGTTTTATTGAATAGGAAGTTTGGAATCTCATCGGAAATTCTGAATTTTCTATTCAACGCTTTGATTCGACCAATCTCTCTTCCAGTAATCTTGGCCATGTATTTCTCTCAGTTCATTATAAAAATCAACATCAGCAGGAGATCTGAGAACGAGAGAGGGAGGGAGATCGCCCAGTTTTGCTTTGGCGATTTCCATATCCTCAAGCATTTCGGCGAGCTTTTCGGGATGGTTGTCGGCCAGGTTATTTTCTTCACCGGGGTCTTCTTCCAGGTCAAAAAGAGAAAGCGGGTGGGGGGGCACCGCTTTTTTCCATCTTGCCCCATCAAATCCTTCAAATTCAAGTTTTACTTTCCATTTTCCTTTCCGGTAGCCCTCTAATTTGGCACCATCGAAAAATAAAAATTCACGCTCTTGGTCAGTTGTTTCTCCCATCAAAACATCAGAAATATCCATTCCATCCAGTGGGGCATTTTGTGGCAGAGAAGCATCAGCCAGGGAAGCAAAAGTGGGCATCCAGTCCAACATAAGCGCCATATCATTGTATTCTGCACCTTCAGGAATTTTCCCTTTCCACATTGCTACAGTGGGTACACGCATTCCACCTTCAAATGTAAATTGCTTCCCTTCTCTCAAAATACCTGATGAACCACCCATTTCGCGCATAACCAACCACGGACCGTTATCGCTGGTAAAGATAACAAGGGTATTTTCAAGCAGATCTTCATCTGATAGTTTATCCAGTAGCTGTCCCACACTCCAGTCGAGTTCCTCTATCACATCTCCGTACAATCCTCTGTCTGATGATCCCAGAAAATCTTCTGAGGCATAAATGGGTACATGAGGCATTGGGTGCGCCAGGTAAAGAAAAAACGGATCTTCCTTATGCTTGTCAATAAAATCAATGGATTCCTCTGTCAGGCGTTTGGTTATGAGACGCTGATCTATCTCAAAACTAACCACTTCATTACCTCTGTAATAATAATAGCTTCCCATATCATTGCTGTAAGGCATGCCAAAATGCTCGTCAAACCCGCGTTGCAAAGGCATATACTGATGTAAGTGACCGAGATGCCACTTGCCGATCATTCCGGTTTTATATCCTGCATCTGACAATACATCTGCGATGGTAATTTCATTAACAGGCAAACCTGTATGGCTGTCTGGAAAGAATACGCCATTTATCCCCATGCGTTGTGGATATCTGCCGGTGAGTAAACCTGCCCTGGATGGGCTGCATACGGCAGATACGGAATAAAAAGAGGTGAGTTTCATACCTTCTTCGGCCATTCTGTCAATATGAGGGGTTTTGATATCTGTGGCACCAAAACATCCAAGGTCACCATAACCAAGATCATCGGCATATATTACAATAATATTGGGTTTTTGATCTTCAGAAGAGACACTGTTCTCATCAGATTGCTGACACGAATGGAATGACAAGGCGGCAGGCGCCAGTGCTGCCAGAAGGGTTGCTTTTCTCATGATAAAATTTTTAGTGAGATATTATTTTCTAAAATGCTGATCCGCAAATTTCATGTATTGTTTCCAGTCATAGAGGGTTATATTGTGCTTGCCTTTTCTGACATGATATCCGATGGTACCATGAACTGGTTGCTCAATGTCTGGCATTTTATCTGCCGGCAAGCCTTTCTTGTCTAAAAATTCATATACATCAGAAGCTGTCCTGGCAGCCAAAAACTCCCCATAAGGGTCGGCCCACAAGTCTTCACTGGCACTTGCCACATAAAGCGGGCGGGGAGCGATCAGCGCGAGCAATTGGTGTTGATCTACCGGCAATTGATCTTCGTTTTCATTGTATTGTTTAAAATGATCTGCAAACCAATGAGGGAAATTTTGATTGATCCGCCACACGGTTTCACCAAACTGTCTGCGGGATATTGCGGCACCCCCGCAACCTGAATTATTGGAAATAACCATATCGAACCGCTCATCAAGTGCTCCAGTCCAAAGTGCTGCTTTTCCCAGGCGCGAATGCCCGATCACAATTACCTTTTGCTCTTTTGCAAGAACATTGTTTTCAAGGACATCGAGCAATCTGCTCAATCCCCAGGACCATGCTGCAATGCTTCCCCACGAATTGTTTTTCACTGAAGTTTGCATGAGTTGATGAGCACCATTTTGAAAACCGTCATCATAATCGGGATCCACATCCCCGTAGTAAATGGTGGCCAAACCATAACCCTGGTTTATGATTTCTTTAACCGGCCAACGACTGCTTCGAACACCCCGGGAGGCTTCGGTGGATTGATTTTCATGAATGTGGAAATCCTCATTGTTACGCAGCCAATTAGGATTTAGTTTCACCGAAGTGTCTGAAGTGGTGGTATGATTGCCATAAAAATTGTATCCCATAAAAATGGGTGCTTCTGCATTGCCAACAGGCAGGTAAAGCAGCAGATAAATATCGAGAGTTTGGTTATTTTTGATGAGACTTACTTTCATTTCTCTCATATGAGAAGTACCATCGAGGGCTTTTTTGTTTTCACGCAATAGGGTTAATATTATTTCGCCATCCCATTCAGGGGCATGACCGTATACATGGTCTGCAAAAAGATGGACCAGTTCAGATCTTCTTTCTTTCCAATCATCAGACGTTTTTACTTTTTCCCCGTTTTCAAATGTAAAGATATCAGGCAATTGATATTCGGGAACTTTCTGCTCATCGTAATTGGGAACAAAAGTTTGTGATCTGGTGGATAAAAAAGCAGCCACACAAAAAATGAGTATCAAAATACGTTTCATGGGAATGGTATGTTTTACATAAATCATTAAAAGACCAATCAAAAAGCAAATGTAAAAAATAAATTCCCTTTTTCTGAGCACTATTGTTCCATTATGGGTTGAAAATCTTCCTGCGTTGGCATTGTATAGCGTTTGCCGCAAACAGATTTTTCCTGGAATGTACTTGCTTATAATCCTTCAGTAAAAGTTCTTTAAATCCTTATAAAAAGGATTTAAAATTGACTATTTTAAAAACCAGTACATTATGGTCATTGGGATTTTTGCTATTTATTGTTAGCTACGATGAACTTTTAATGACCGATACCCATATACCGCAATAACAGCAAAGCTGATAAAGGGTAAAATAAATGAAAAATTAACAGCAGGCAAATATCCCACCTGTCCCAGGTCGATGATGGCACCCTGCAAGGGAGGCATCAATGCACCACCCACAATGGCCATAACAAGCCCTGCCGAACCCAGTGTGGCATCTTCACCAAGTTTGTTAAGCGCAATGCCATAAATGGTGGGAAACATCAGTGACATAAATGCCGATGTGGCAACCAGCAAATATAAACCCACCATGCCCTGAATAAGAATAACCCCCGATATGGTGATCATTCCTCCTATGGCAAATATCATCAAAAGGAATCTTGCATTTAAATATTTCATTAAAAAGGTACTGACAAACCTTGCCGAAAGGAAAATAATCATCGCTACAATGTTGTAGTTTTGGGCAGTTGCCTTGGGTATGCCCAAATTACCTGCATAATGGATGATGAATGTCCAGCACATGATCTGTGCACCTACATAAAAAACCTGTGCGATAACACCTTCACGGTATCTCGGTGTTTTCAGCAACCGTTGCAGGGAGTCTGAAAAACGTATTTTATGGTCATTGCCGCTGCGCCTGGGCATTTTGGAAAAGGCAATAAGAAGAAACATGGCAATAACCACAAATCCCAGAATGATATAAGGATCGCGGATCAACAAAAGATCATGTGTACGTATTATTGCTTTTTCTGCTTCGGGCAGCTGAGAAAAAATCAGATTATTGGAAGCATCTCTTTGTTGGTCTGACTCAAGACCGGAAAGGATAAACCTGGACGCCACAAACATTCCCAGCAGAGAACCCAGGGGGTTAAAAGACTGCGCGAGGTTTAGTCTGCGCGTAGCGGTTTCGGGGTCGCCCATGGAAAGAATATAAGGATTGGCAGTGGTTTCAAGAAATGCCAGTCCGAACGTTAAGATATACAAGGAAACTAAAAAGTATCCAAACACTTCAAACTGTGCAGCCGGAAAAAATAACAGCGCTCCTGTAGCATAAAGCGCCAACCCCATTAAAATGCCTTTTTTAAAAGAAAATTTTTTGATAAACAATGCTGCCGGAATGGCCATGGTTGCATATCCGCCATAAAAGGCAAACTGTACCAAAGCGGCTTTTACGTTGGATATCTCCATTACCGTTTGAAAAGCCGCTACCAAAGGATTGGTGATATCGTTTGCAAACCCCCACAAAGCAAACAAACTGGTAATCAACACAAATGGAAAAACCAGTTTTTTGGGGACCACTGGCTTACCACTTTTTTTTAATTTTTCCATTGTTTAGTCGTTATAAATAATTGAAGTTTGGATGCATGAGTCCAGTAAAAAAAGTATTTGTCCACAAATTTCCACAAATTTACACGAATT
>CAYMLS010000267.1:0-4061 GCA_964390665.1 uncultured Bacteroidales bacterium
ATACTTCTTTTTCAATACATGGGTGGCAGTTATTCCATCCATTTCAGGCATTTGGATATCCATCAATATGAGCTGATGCTTATCATGGCGAAATTTTTCCACCGCTTCACGTCCATTGGAAGCAATATCAACTTTATGCCCCTGCGAGGAAAGCATCAGTTTAATAACTTTTTGATTGACAATTTTGTCCTCTGCCAACAATATATTTAACTTAGGGTAATTTTTTGATTTCAGTGAATGGTTTGAATTATCTTCAGTGGGTAATGCATGATCCATCTTTTCGGCACGAAAGGTGAACCAGAAAGTACTACCTTCACCAGGTTTACTTTCCACCCCTGTTTCGCCACCCATGAGTTCGGCCAGTTCTTTGGAAATAGAAAGACCGAGACCGGTTCCGTCGATACTGCGTCTGTCTTTGTGATCCAATTGCATAAAAGGGGTAAAGAGTTTTGGCAGCAATTCTTCCCTGATACCACATCCTGTATCTGATACGGAAATCTTCATCATCAGTTCATTGTCACTCATGAATGACTCAACCTGAGATTTGAGAATGATTTTCCCTTTTTCGGTAAATTTTACGGCATTGGAGATTAAATTGTTAATGATTTGGGCAATCCTGTTTTTATCTGCTTTTATATAATCAGGAGTCCGGGCATCGATATTGATTTCCATATCAATATTTTTCTTACAAACAGAACTATGAAATTTTTTTGCATTGTTGAAAATGACATCCGTTTTGATCGCAAATTGTTTTAATACCACTTGTCCGGCTTCAATTTTGGAGTAATCCAGTATCTGATTAATAATTTCGCGCAGATTTTCGGCTGATATCCTCAGCGTATTTATGTAATCATATTGGGTTTCAGACAATGGTGTACGGGTCAGGATATCGATCATTCCGATAACCCCGGTGAGGGGCGTACGGATCTCGTGACTCATGTTGGCCAGGAAGTTTTGTTTGAACATGACAGTTTGTTTTGCAATACTCACCTGGTTACGCAATTTTTCATTGTTCTTCCGGTCGGTAATATCCCTTAAAATACCCATGATCACTTCAGATGCACCTTCTTCAAAAGAAGTTGAACTAACTTCGGTATCGATCACCTCTCCGTTTTGTCTGACGATCTGAATCTCATAAATTCCTGGAATATCTTTTTTCTCACTTCTGCTTTTTCTTCTTTCTTTTACTGTTCTCTGTCCCTGGCTGGTAAACAAACTCCAAAACTCAAAATCATCGCTTAGCAGTTGTTTGGATGTATATCCTGTTATTTCACAAAAGCGCTGATTTACATATTCAAACCTGTCACCTTTGATCAGGTAAATACCATCAAAGGCACTTTCAGTGAGTTTACGGTAGCGCCTTTCAGAGAACTTAAGAGCATTTTCTGCAAGCTTTTGTTCGGTAATATCTTCATAAGAACCCAAAACACCAAAGATATATCCATCGGCATTTCTCAAAGGTATCCTGGTTACCCTCACCCAGGTTACAGAACCATCCGGATGGGTTAAGCGATCTTCAAATCCAAGTTTGGGTATACCGGAATTCATCACTAGATGATCTTCCTGAACGAACACTTTTGCTTTGTCGGGAGCAACAATGTCAAAATCAGTTTTACCGATGATCTCATCCACTGAATCGAATCCCAGATCTTTGACAAATGCCTGATTGCATCCCAGAAAAACATGATTTAAATCCTTCCAGAATACCCGTACCCTGATGGTATCGAGAACATATCTCAGCATATTTTTGGATTCGATAAGATTTCTTTCGGAGTTTCTTTTTTCGATGGCATTGTAAATCAGGTCGGCAAAAACTTTCATCATTTTCACCTCAAATTCTTTCCATTTTCTGAAAGATCTCACTGCATCGAAGCCAACGAAACCGATCAGTTGTGCACGTGAAATAACTGGTAAAACCAAAACCGATTTCACCGCCTGTGTCTGGAGAATTTCCTGTTCTTTGGCCCATTTATCAGGCAAGTGGTCTACATTTTCTATAACAACCGGTTTGAAGGTCTTGAGAAGATTCATCCATTGTGGCACCAAATCAGCGGCAAGCATCTGCAAATTTTCTTTTTGGGAACTTATTCCTGAAGCACACCATTCATGGGTATTGCATAAAATATTGGTTTCTTTGTTCCAGGTAAACAGGTAAGCGCGGTCTGTTTCGCAGAAACGGCCAATGCTTGCCAATGCATTTTCTACGATATGATCAAAGTTTTGTAGTGAGACGTTCACAAACCGGGATGAGAGATCATTGACAGCCCTTTCAAAAGCCTGCCGTTCTCTCAGTTTCATCTCCATCTCTTTTTCCTGGGTAATATCGTTGACAATTCCTGTCCAAACAACATCCTCGTTATCCAGTTCCCGGGGTGTGGATTCTATGTGCAACCATCTGATCTTGTCATTTTTGAGTATTCTCCCTTCCCATTTAAAATGTTCAAAATTGCTGATGGCCTTTTTGTTGAGATCGAAAAACACCTCTTCATCTAAGGGATGAATAATTTTGAAGATCAGGTTAGAGTCTTTTAGCAGATCCTGACTTTTAATGCCGGTAATATGCTCATGCTGTCGGCTTATAAACTCATACTGTATATTGGGTTTGTTGCCAATCAGTTTTTTTTGATTCTTTTTTTGAATGATCCGGTAAACTCCGGCAGGTTGTGCATTGATAATATCTTCTATAAAAATATCTCTCTTGAATTCCTTTTTGACATCATTCAGGCGTTGTTGGCGTTTCATGGCATAAAAAAACAGGAAGAGGATGACCATAAAAAAGGAAAACAACAAAACCAGAACAATGATCCTGTCTGAAACACCTTTTGAAATTTCATAAGAAGATATTTGGGCACCCATCAGAAAGTCAGTTCCCGGAATCTGTATTGCTGCGGCAAAAACTTTGTTGCCCGTTATATCTTTTCCCTGGCGCATCACCTCGGTTTCACGCAACAATGTTTGGTATAAAGGAGGTATTGTGTCTGCATAAACAACCTCAAAAGGAGAAGACATTGATTTTTGTGTCCATAAACCTTCCCCGGATAAAGTTTTAAACCAGGGGATGATTTTTTGATCAAAATTGGCAAAGGAAAGGAGTTGTCTTTCGGTATCAGAATATTGTTGATTTTTAAACTTCTGGATATAAAATATACCGAGGAAAACATGGAGAACCAATGCAAAAAGCAATGCTCCCAACAACCACCTATAGTTCAAATTTTCATTATCTGTCAAAAAGTTCATCCTGTAAATATATAAATATTTTCAAAAATACTTACCCAGGATTTTTTCAAATTCTTCACTGTCAAAAGGTTTTGTCAGATACTCATCTAAACCGGTTTTCAGATATTTTTCACGATCGCCTTCAAAGGCATTGGCGCTGAGACCGACAATAGGAGGCAACTGTTTGGGAGTGAAGTTTTTTTTCAGTTTTTGTGTTGCGGTAATGCCATCCATCACAGGCATCTGAATATCCATGAGAATAAGGTCATAAAGTTGGGGTTTAAACACATCGAGTGCCTGTTGTCCGTTATTGGCAACTTCTACTTTGTGCCCCATTGATTCGATGAGCAACCCAACCACTTTTTGATTGATCAGTTTATCTTCCACATACAAAATGCGAAGTTCGCGACTGGTTCGTCTTGCATGCCCATTTTGGGAAACATCCAAAACGTTTGATTTTCCTGTGTCAACAGCCGCACCAAATGTAAACCAAAAAGAGGAACCTTTTCCGGTTTCACTGTCAAAATCCATCTCCCCACCATGAAGTTTGACCAGTTCCCGGCTGATAGATAATCCCAAACCTGTTCCGTCAATAGACCTTTTGTCGGTTTCAGACATGGTTGCAAATGGTGTGAAGATGTGCTTTTTGCTCTCCTCTTTGATACCTATACCCGTATCCTCAACACATATTCTGATCATCAGTTTATCCTGGTTTACAAATTGATGCTCACAGATCATTTTCACATAACCTTCGGGTGTAAATTTCACAGCATTAGAGACCAGATTATTGATGATCTGAGTGATTCTCTTCCTGTCAGCCAGGATCATGGGGGGAAAGTCGTCTG
>CAYMLS010000267.1:4071-6026 GCA_964390665.1 uncultured Bacteroidales bacterium
CAGGAAGAAATCAATATCTTTTCCATCCATCAGAGAAAGGAAAAAGTCTTTGGTATTTTCAAGTTCATTTCTAAGATTGAAAGGTTGGAAATTTAATTTCACTTTTCCACTTTCAATTTTGGAAAGGTCGAGCACCTGGTTAATGATCTCTGTAAGCAAATGTGCAGAGTTTTTCAAGGTATTCAGATAGTCTTTCTGATCATTGTTGATCATTTGTTTTTCGAGCATTTCTGCCATGCCCAGTATGCCGGTTAGAGGTGTTCGGATCTCGTGGCTCATATTGGCCAGGAAATTTTGTTTGAATTGCAAAGCTTCCTGTGCAATTTCAATTTCCTTTTCAAGTTGTTCGGAATTTTTTTTATCTGTAATATCCTGATGTGTACCTGACAATACCATTGGTTTCCCCTCTTCGTCCCATTCTGTTATTCCACCTCTGGTCAACACCCAGACCCATTCACCATTTTTGTGATGCATACGTACCTCCACTTCGTAGTAATCTTTTTTTCCGGTGATATGGTCCTGAATAGCCTGATTACTTTTGGGGATGTCGTCGGGATGCACAAGGCTGAGCCAAGTATCAAATGTTAAGGGAGTAAGTTCTTCGAGTTGGTATCCCACAATTTCAGCCCATCTGTAATTAAAAATGGTTTCATTAGTTTTCATGTTCCACTCCCAGGTACCCACGTTGGAGGCTTTGATGATATTGGCCAACCGGCGTCTTTCTTCAAAAAGTTTTTGATCGCTCAGCCGCATGGCCTCCATGGCGCTTTTCAGTTTGCGGTCTTTGCTGATATCGTCAAGTGCCCTTTCCACAACAGAGGGTATCCGGTTTAGCAAATAGGTATCTTTGACAATATAATCGTGCGCCCCCAGTTTCATCATTTCAACTGCAATGCGCTCATCTCCTTGTCCTGTTGAGATGATAAAAGTGGGTATTTCAATGTCATTTTCTTTCAAATCTTCAATAATGCCGCTGGCTTTCATATCGGGCAAAGAATAATCCAGAACCATCAGATCGGGCATTTTGTTTTTCACAAAGCTGATAGCATCTCCACCGCTGTATACCACTGAAATATTTTCGGAAACAGGTTCCAGTGCATCGGTGATCAATTCAGCAATCCCAATATCATCTTCTACTATAAGTATATCCATCTGTTAATTATTTGATTAATCTGGTCTGATAAAACTTCCGTTAACGCTCTTAATTAGGGCCTATGCCTGAGACAAAAAGCACCGAAAAAACTTTCTCTCATGATCGGTTAAGGTTTATTGATACCATTTCTTAAAGTTTAATGATCTGCATAAACAATCCCAGTCTTTTCAATGTATCAGAAAATCTGTCATAATCAACCGGTTTGGTGATGTAAACATTACAACCCAGTTCGTAGCATTGCTCAATTTCTCTGGGATCGTCGGTAGTGGTTAGCATGATCACGGGTACACTTTTCAGTTTTTGATGTTCCTTGATTTTTTTCAGGACTTCAACACCATTCATACGGGGCATGTTAATATCCAGCAGTACCAAAAGAGCATGTTTGATATTTTCAGGGTCTTTGGATGACTGCTCCTGCAGATAATCCCATGTAACCTGCCCATCGGGAAAGTGCAGGATTTTATTCTGAATACCTGAATCTTCAAGAGCTTCTCTGATAAGTTCTGCATGTCCGGGATCATCTTCAGAAATAATAATGGTAACCTCTTTTTCTGAATCCATAATTAATTGTCTTTTTTTAGGATCAATCATTGGTTTGCTTTTGGATATTTATAAATATGTAGATTTACGATTTATGATCATTTTGTCAGTCATGTTCAAAAGGGTTTTTCTGCAATTTCACCCAAAAAGTGCTTCCGTGACCTTCTTCTGAATCCATGGAAATGAAACCCTGGTGTTTTTCCACGATCTTCAAAACCAGATTCAAACCGATACCATCGCCCTGTTCATTGGAGTGCGGGTC
>CAYMLS010000267.1:6126-7444 GCA_964390665.1 uncultured Bacteroidales bacterium
CCCTTGATCAGGTTATCCATTTTTTGCACATTGGTAAAAATAAAAGAAAGGCTATTGGGTATCTTTTCAGAAGCGATTTTCACGAGTTCATTTTTCTGGTCTTCGGGTATCTGTTGTTGTTGGATAATATCCATCATTTTACTCAACTGTTTTTCAGTCCTTTTGCTAAAGCCCTGAATATTTACCAGCGGCGATCTGAGATCATGAGAAGTTACATATAAATAGCTTTCCAGTTCTTTATTTTTGGATATGATGGTTTGTTCAAAGTGCTTTTGTTCCGTAATATCGATGTGTGTACCCACAACAAAAGGGGTATTGTTTCCTTTTTCATCCTGCAGCAATCTGCCCCTTGAAAGAATCCATCTTGGATTTCCGTTCTTGTGCATCATCCTGAAAACCTGTTCATAAATTCCTGACGGGTTTTTCTGGTAATTTTCGAAATTCATCACAGCTTTCTGGTAATCTTCGGGGTGAATCAGCGTTTTCCAAATGAAATGAGCATTGGGTTGCCCGTCAAAAGAGAAATCATTCATATTTCTGCCAAGCATGGTAAAATAAAGTTCGCTGCACCAAAGAAATCCGGTATCGATGTTGTATTCCCAGGCACCTGTGTTAGAGGCAAATATAAACTCCTGAAACCTTGCGGCAGTTTTTTTATTTTCAATCTCTGAGAGGCGAAGTTCTTTTTCAGCACGGTATTTTTCCATGGCATCAGACAGAATATTGGCAACAATCCTCATACCCGATAATTGCTCGGAAGTCCATTTCTTCCTGTGTTCAAAAGTATCAAAAATAATAAACCCCGAAAGCACCTGATTTACAACGATCGGGAAAGAAATCAACGATCGTATACCTTGCCGGGACAGAACATTTTTTTCGTGCATGGCAGATTCAGGAAGTTGGTCAACATCGTAAACTTCAATATAATCCAGTGATTCCAGGGAATGAAACCACCATTTAAAGTCTGATGTGCTGATAGATCGTACAGGGTTTTTCAACTCATCTTTTTCCTGCGGCACATATTCAAAGGAGAGTTTGTAAATGTTTTCATTTTTATTGAATCTGTAAAACTGACATCTGTCAGCCTCAAAAAATTGGGCGGCGTCAGATATTGCTTTCTGAATATTTTGTCCAAAATTTTCATCGTTATACGAAATAAAAAGAGAAGAGATCTCGGAAATAAGTTTACGCATATCAGACTGGTATTGCAAATGTTCCTCCATTTTTTTCCGGTCGTCAATGTTTCTGCTTACGCCCAGAACCTCCATCTCTCCATTGCTGTTAATTTGAAGCTGAGTGGAAACCTCCACCCAAATTA
>CAYMLS010000268.1:0-7369 GCA_964390665.1 uncultured Bacteroidales bacterium
CGACTGTTTTGAAGGCGAGCCCAACGCAGCAATTGGCGTTTTCTTGCAAGCACTAGATAGAAAACTATTTAATTTAATTAAGAATACTTAAAAAACAACATTATGAAAAAGACAATACAAACTGCAATACAGATGAAAAATTTATTGACTGGTATGTTTCCGGTCTTGTTAAGCATGCTTTTAACAATTACCATTTCTCACAACGGTGTGAGTCAACAAAAAAAAGAGGCAGATTCACCAGGTGAACTGGAAACTTTGCAGGATGAAAACATGGATTACCTCAGACAGATCTACAACATTATCGACGACTATCCTGCATTCTCTTATTCATACACAATAGAAGATGGTGAGATACATGATGTTGTTGTGGAGGGTGTTGAAAACACGATGGATCGGAAAAAACTGGAAGTAGTTCTCTTTGATCTGAAAAGCAACAAGAATATGATGAAAAATAAGGCCAACAGAATTGGCGTATTTTATTCTGTTGACGAAGAACCTGAATATAGTGCCGGTGAATCTGATCTGGAAGAGAAGATACAAAACAATCTTACCTATCCCGAGGGATCTAAGGACTGGGGTGTGGAAGGCACCATTTATGTGAAATTTGTGGTAGATGATAATGGTGAAATTCCTTTTGCAACCACATCATCGAATATTAATACTTCCGTGGAGTTGTATCTGGATCAAATGGAAAAACAAGCCATTGAAGCTGTAAGAGCAACTTCAGGACAATGGGAACCTGGAAAGGTGGAAGGAGTGGAAGTGGCATCCCTGGTTGTAATGCCTGTAACTTTTGATTTTGAGAAAAACCCAACACTTCCCGCGCTGATAAGGTAATGGTTCGTAAAGATAAAATAAGCGCCGCCTGACTACTTGTTTTTAAAAACAGTGTTGTCTGAATATTTGCAAGACAACACTGTTTTTTTATCATGTATGCATACATCCGTTTCAAAAGTGCTTTGGTACACTTACTGTTGCTTATAAGAAAACTCTGATTCGTGCCTGGTCTCTTCCCTTTGCTGTTTTTCCATCTCCTTATTTTGCCTTTTTACTGCCTTTTCATGATCTTTTTTACCCTTTAAATCCCGTTTTCTTGTCTCCAGGTTTTTCAGGTTATCTTCCCTGCCATATAAGATCAATTGGTCATGCCTACGAATGGTTGTTGTATCTTTGGGAATGCCCAGATACGAGCCGTCTTTCCTTTGAATCCCGATAAGGTTGATCCCTTCCTCTTTTAATCCCAGTTTTCCTGCCTGTTGATTCTCCATCCAGTCACCGTTATTTACTTTTATCACGGTAATTTCATATGCACCTGTCAGGTCGAGCAATTCCACATAATCTCTGACATTGAGGTCTGTGAATTTTTTCAGGAATTTTTTAATTGCAGAGATCAGTATTCTTTCCATCCACTTACTTTTGGACAATCCCCATACCGATAACATGAAAAAAAGAATAACACTGATACGAATCAGGTTGCTTTTGTCTCCTTCTGCTGAATCTATGAATGTTAACATAAGGGAAGCGATGGCTGATACAATTCCGATATTTCCGATAAGCATCAGGGTCATGATGATTCTGCGCCGAACCGGATGATTGACAATATTTTCTGCTTCCCTGGTTGTGAATCCGACACCGGTAAAGGCGGAGCGCGACTGAAACCTGGCCGCTTCCCTTGATAATCCGGTATGCACCAACAGTTCGGATGCAATACGTGTAATCAGGAATGAGAGGGAGACAATAACAATTAAACTGATCAGAGGTCCCATGATTAGTATCTTGTGTTTTTTACCGATTGATGGTATTTATGCTGGTAAAACGGTCGAGAAACTTATAAGTAAGGATTTTTACACCACTATGAATGAATATCCATACAATAGAATAACCCCAAACAATCAGTGCGGGTGTCCAGCCAACCGCAGGAATAAAAATACCGTAAACGGCAAACAGGGTACCTATGATCTGAGTACCTTCCAGTGAAATAAACAACCATAATCCGGGGTAAGGTTTTTGCCATAGCGTGCCCGTATTTCTTGTCAGGAAAATAGTCATATGCCCGGCAACGAGCAGTTTCAAAAAGATCATGGTTTGCAATTCTTCATTTGAAAAACTGGTATGGGTTTTTAAATACCAATACAGTAAAAAGGATGAAATAACTCCGGATACAGATAAAACCGATGAAACCGAGAGTACCCTTTTCATGTTCCACCTGACTGGTTTTACCGAAGTTTTCACATTGTCAGATGCAATGGTCATGATGGGAATATCATTTAAAATGGCAAGTAAAACAATCATCACCGGTGTTACAGGATAAAATTTGAATGCCAGGATAGACAGTGTCATAAAAAGCAAAACCCTCATCGATTCAGTAATACGAAAAGTAGTATAGCTGATCATTCTTTCAAAAATCCTTCTGGCTTCCTCTATGGCATGGGAAATAACACCCAGGCCGGGTTCTGTCAGTACCAGATCGGAAGCAGATCGGGCAGCATCTGTAGCCCCAGAAACCGCAATACCCACATTGGCTTGTTTCAGGGCAGGAGCATCATTAACACCATCGCCTGTCATACCAGTAATACGGTCTTCACTTTGATATTGCTTCATGATTTTAAATTTGTGCTCAGGTGTTACCTCTGCAAATCCTCCGGGGCTCTTATTTTCTTTAACAAGTTCTTTGTTTTTCTGACCATGACTGTCACGATGATCTTTTTCTTCAGAAGCAAAGTACTCTTTTGCCGGTACAATATCATCATTCATTCCGATCTGTTGTGCCACTTTTTTGGCAATAGACTGATGGTCGCCTGTTACCATCCTGATGTCAACACCATGATCAATGGCATCTTTCATGGTTTCTTCAGAGTCTTCGCGTGGTGGATCGAGCAGGGGCAGCAAACCGAGGTATTCCCATGCTTCCTTTTCTTCTTTCTTTGCCACACCCAGTGATCTGAATCCCTCTTTACCAAGTTCCTCTACTTTGTTCTGAACTTTTTTACGGGTCTCTTCATCCGGTTTTACAAGATCCAGAATAATTTGTGGTGCTCCTTTGGCCACGGTAAATTTTCGGTTATCTTTTTTTACATCAGCTTCTGCACGTTTTCTGGTAGGGTCAAAAGGTCTGAATTCTTCCATCTGAAAATTATGCAATTCATCTTTGTCTTCAATTGCATTCCAAATGGCTTTATCTATTGGGTTCTCTTTTTCCTCTCCCCTTTTTGCTGTAAGGGCAGCATAGGTAATGAGTAATTTTTCACTGTCGCATTTAAAAACCACAGGTTGCTGAAGTTCGAGTTGGTTTTTGGTAAGTGTGCCGGTTTTATCACAGAATAATATCTGCAAACCTGCCATTTCCTCCATAGCGCTCAGGTTTGAAACAATGGCTTTTTTGCGGGCCAACCGATTGGCGCCTATCGACATGGAAACGGACAATACAGCGGGTAATGCCTGAGGTATGCCTGCGATTGTAAGTACAAGTGCAAACAAAAGAATATCAAGGAGAGGGTCGTTGCGGATCAGACCCGCTCCAATAATAATGGCAACCAACCCGGCTGTTATTCCAATGAGCCAATAACCGATGCGAATAACTGCTTTCTGGAAATGTGATTCTTCCTTTGCGCCTTCCACGAGTTCAACCGTTTTGGCAAACTTTGTTTGTGCTCCGGTTGCTACAACTACAGCTTTTGATTCTCCTCTTTTTACGGTAGTTCCCGAAAACATGCAATCGCCCTCTGTTTTGTCAACAGGTAATGATTCGCCGGTAAGTGTGGATTCATCTAATGTGATTTGCTGATTATGTAATAGTTTCATATCAGCTGGCACCACATCACCCATTTTACAAACAACAATGTCTCCTGGCACAAGTTCTTTGGAAGGGATGGTTTTAAATTTCTCATCCCGTATCACCCGCGCTTCGGGAGCAAGTTTTTTCTTTAAAGCTTTGATGGCTTTGTCTGCTTTTCTTTCATGCAAAAAACCAACACCCCCATTAATAAGAAGCATAACGAATATAACGCCAAAATCTTCCCATCTGCCAGCAATGACTGATAGCAAAGCTGCGATCTCTATCATCCATGGTATAGGTCCCCAAAAATGAGAAAGAAAGGTTATCAGAGGGTTTTCTTTTTCTTCCTCAATCGTGTTTTTTCCATATTTTTCCTGTCTTTTGCCAACTTCATCATCTGTCAGACCTTTTTTTGCATCCGATGAAAGCTCGTTCAGTGTATCTTCGATGCTTTTTTTTTCAAATTTGTTTTTTGTCTTTTCCGTATTGTTGTCCTGCTTTTGGGTGTTATTCATCTGGTTATAATTTGATTAATTCGGTCAGGTAGAACATCTGTTTAAGTCATACCCATTTACGTCAATCGTATTGCTGTGTATCAATACATTTGATTGGATCGTGTATGAATTTTGAGTAAAGCAAACAAATAAGTCTGACAGCAATCACTAGCCATCAGACTCATTTTTTTAATTTACTTCTGCATGGAATCATCAGGGATTTTGAAGAACCAGAATGTTGTTATCTACCTCTTCAGCTCCTCCTTCAAAAGCATTGATCTCGGCAAATAATTTTTCCTGTTCGGTTTCTACTGTTCCGTTGAGTATAACCTCACCATCCTCAACGGTTATCTCCAAATCTTCTCTGTTCACGTATGGCGACCACCATATTTGGTTTTCGATACTGTTTTTTATCTCACTATCTGTTTTCAGTGTTGGTACATTTAAGTCATACATTGGCGGGTAGTATGAATTCCATCCGTAATAATCCCAGTATCCATATTCATTTTCATCCATCACTTCAATATTGTTATTTACATCAATAACTCCGGCGGTGCTGGCAGTAATATCTGCCGCCCTTGATTTTTCAAAATAAGAATCTACGGTTCCGCTCAAATAAACAACGCCATTAATTGCCGTAACGTCAATCTCCCATTTTTCCACAGCCGGGTTTTTTCGCAGTGCGCTACTTACTTTTTCTGCGAGTTTTTCATCATCAGGAATACTTACTGGCCGCACTTTTAAATAATTGTTGACCCCCAAAACCCCTACTACATTTCGGGCATCGTATTCAGCGGCACGTTTGGCCTGTAAATTATCCACCGTGCCGGTTAAGGTAACATAACCATTGTCAACAGATACATTTGGGTTGAATGAAAATACCCTGGGATCATACAAAAAGGCGTCTTTTACAGCCTGTTCGATCTCTGCATCGGGTTTTTCAACGAATTTGTCCTTTCTGAGGTTTTCACTTCTTGCCCATTCTTTTACTTCCAGATCCTGTGTATTCACATCATTTACACCGATAACCCAGGCATCAGCAATGGCTAATTCTTTTTCAGCAGCACTACCTACTGTACCCGAAAGTTCAACAGAACCATTGTTTACTTCAACGTCGATCAATGCATGGTCGAGGCGAATATCGAATTCCACTGATCTTTCGATCTCCTCTTCAATTTCATAGTCAGACCGTTCCAATTCATATTCTATGTCGATGTTGTTGTTGATTCCCCTGACTCCTTTTACCCCTTTGGCTACATATTCAGTCAATCGTTTTGCCTGCCACGAATCCAATGTTCCATCGAGTGTTACCACACCATTATTCGCTTCTACAGAAATTTCAAATGCATTGGCAACCGGGTCATTGATAAGGGCAACCCTAACGTCACTTTCTAATGTTTCATCCGTTTTTGGTGGTGCGTCCACATCTATTTCATCCACAACACCTCTTACCCCTTTTATCATTTCCGCGATTCGTACAGACCGGTCCTTGGCAAGCATATTATCCACCGATCCGGAGAGGGTTACAATTCCATTGAAAGTAGCAACGTCGATCATGTGAGAAGGAGTGGTTGCATTGAGCATTAATTGCCTGTCAACAGCATTTGTTATTTCCTCGTCGGTAAGTTCATTTGCCCAAACCTGATTGACCGACAAAGTAAGCAATGTCAACAAAGCAGTAAAAAAAATATACGTGATTTGGTTTCTGATTTCTGGTTTTTTCATAGTTTTTTGTTTTTAGTGTTTTGAAATTGATTATTTTTCAATATCTGAAACAAAAATATTATGCCAATATGCACAGACTTATAAAATGTCAGATATTCAAAGGTTTATGGTTTTTTTTCGCTGGATGATCTTTGGCGATGTTGAATTAAATCTACAGATGGGATGCAAAATACACAAAGATGAACTGAACCATGACCAAAATTTTGACACACACGCGCATGATTATAATTTGTGGCATCAAAAGCATGCAGTCAGACTGTTAGCGAGCTCCATCTGACCGCTTTAATAAAATTATAAACAGATGAAAGATGAAGATTTAGCAGATAATAAATACCTAAAACCAAAACTTGACCCTCAGCATGATTACAAACCTTGGAGAGCTAATAAGTTACCATTTTTAAAAATTAAAGCATTTGCCAGGTCGAAAATTGTAAAGTCCGATGAATTTGAAGATTGGGCTTTTACAGTTGATAAGGTTAAAGTCTATAATTATAAAAATGGGTTTTATTGCTTTGTAAAAATTGGTAAAACCATTTTTGCTTTAAATGGAAGTGCAGAAAGTGTATTTAAAATACCATCTTATTTTGCTTCAGAATATTTAATACCAGGAAAATACCAAACGGAACTATTAGGTATTGCTCAAAAATTATAATTTATGAAAGAAAACAGTTCGGAAATACTACTTTACCAAACAGAAGACGGACAAACCAAAATAGACGTTCGATTAGAAGAAGAAACCGTTTGGCTTTCTCAAGCTCAAATGAGTGAACTTTTTCAAAAAGAACGTTCTGTAATAACCAAACATATTAAAAATGTTTTCGAGGAAGGAGAATTACAGGAAGAGAGCAATGTGCAAATTTTGCACATTAGTGGTGCAGACCGTCCTGTCAAGTTTTATAATCTTGATGTAATTATTTCGGTTGGTTACAGGGTAAAAAGCCATCAAGGAACAAAGTTTCGTCAGTGGGCAACTTCTCGATTAAAAGAATACATCGTGAAAGGATTTACCATGAATGATGAATTACTAAAACAGGCTGGTGGAGGTAATTACTTTGACGAATTACTGGCTCGTATCAGGGATATTCGTTCATCAGAAAAAGTATTTTGGCGAAAAGTTCTTGACATATATGCTACCAGTATTGATTATGACCCATCATTGGAGATGTCTGTAATGTTCTTCAAAACAGTTCAAAATAAAATGCACTGGGCAACACATGGTCACACTGCAGCAGAGATAATTTATAATCGGGTTGACTCAGGAAAGCCAAACTTAGGACTGAGTAGTTTTAAAGGAAAGAAACCGACAAAACAAGAAACTTCAGTTGCAAAAAATTACCTTGCAGAAGACGAACTAAATATTTTGAATCGTATAGTT
>CAYMLS010000269.1:0-7369 GCA_964390665.1 uncultured Bacteroidales bacterium
CGCCCAGATCGAAGAGCGCCAGTACGAAACCCTGCTGCGCCAGCAAGGCTGCCAGCACATCATGAAACTGGCAGTTACCTTTGATGGGAAAAGGGTGTGGGTGAAGAGGGGATGAGGGAGGTTGAGGTTTTATTAACAATTACATGTGAGACCACTCCGAAAACGAGTTTTCGGAGAAATTCGTGTAATCACCATGTTTTATTTGTCTGAATACCAGGCATTATAATTAGTGTCGATTGACTTCGTCGAGCCTACGGTTCGTCTAATTTGCGGGCAATATACTTTTTAGTGTGGACGCATAAAAGAAAAGAGTAATCATAAAAATATCAGAGAAATCATGATGAATCGATCAACATCTTCTGAACACACCGAAACTGAGCGCAAATTTCTGGTCAGCAACATGGATTTTATGGATATGGCGTACGCCCATTCACATATTAAGCAGGGATACATTTGCGATGATCATGCACGCACTGTGCGTGTAAGATTACGCGATGACCAGGGATACCTGACCATCAAAGGTGCTTCCGATGATTCGGGCACCACACGCTTTGAATGGGAAAAGATGATCAACCGGCAGGATGCCGAAAACCTCTTTCTGATCTGTCTGCCGGGCAGGATCGAAAAAACCAGGTATCTTGTTGAAAACAATTCGCTTACTTTTGAAGTGGATGTTTTTGACGGGGCAAACAAGGGATTGGTCATGGCGGAAATAGAACTTGAACACCCCGATCAACCTTTTGAAAAACCCGGTTGGCTTGGAAAAGAAGTAACAGGCGACCCACGATATTACAATGCCATGCTCATGAAAAACCCTTTTTCGAAATGGTAAAAGCAATGGATCGTATTCCGTTAACAATTTAATGCTGTGATGGATAAAACCGATTTTTTGACCGGTCAACAGAATATATTGCTATTTTTGTTTTGTGTCGGTTAACAACACATAAAAACAGAAGGATGGAGAGGATCAACCGGGACCATGAGAGATTCAACACGCTTGCCAATGGTGCTTTTCCCCGACACCTTCCCCTACAGGATGATTTTCAAAAAAAGATATTTCGAAATAAAAAACTGATGAACCGATGAACATGATGAAACGTTTTGCAATGAATTTATTTTTGCTGGTTGTATTTGCGGGATGGAATATATCCCTTGTTGCCCAGCAATTTCATTATTACAATGTAGATGAGGCAGATATAACCTTGCTTTCATCCTGGGTCACAAACCCCGATGGTACGGGCGATCATCCTGAGAATTTCACCACAGACAGCTCCTATTTTCATGTGTATAGTTCTGTCACTCTTCAGGGCAACCTTACCATTACAGGGACCGATTCCCGTGTGATCGTTGGGGATAGTCTGACCAATGTGGAACTCGCACTGGCCCCTTTCACCCAACTCAATGCTACGGTAGATATGAAAAGGAGAGCGGGTTTGGCGATTTTATCGAATTCATATCCTGATTTTGGGGTGTTTGAAGATGGATCCTCGGTTTCTTTTGCTTTGTCTGGAAGTAAAGTTATCCCTTATCATGATTACTACAACCTTCAGATTTTAGGGGTGAACCCGGTTTTCGATGCCGCAGGGGGTGATATATTCATCCGGGGAAATTTTAATATACAGGGAACTGCTAACTTTCCCGATGCACGTGGAAATGCTGAATACAATTTCGTATTCAATGGCTCCGGCGACCAGGAGGTCAGTTCGGATGGCAATGTTGTGCGTTCGTACAACATGACTTTTGAAAAACCCTCAGGCAGGTTTACTTTCGGCGATAATACGGTTATTTCTGCCGATAATGAACTGGTTTTCATGTTGGATGAACCGGTATTGTTTGAAGACAACGGCATCAATATTTATGCAGGTAACAGTGTAACCATTGGAGGTCAAGGCAATTATAATTTCTCGGGGACACTTGTGCTGGCAGGAAATCAAACAGGTATTGTGAATGGCGCCGGCACCGGCACCCAGTTTGCTATTCACGACGGAAACAATGGGGCGATAGTCACATCACTGCACAATATACACATCAGCGCTCCCAATACCGGAGGTCAGTTCACTTTTGCCGGTGCCACCGGCAATGTTTTGACCATCACAGGTGATTTTCGTGTTGATGAACAGGCGGATGGACTGGTGACTTTCCAGGAAAACGAAGTAAAGATCCATGGCGATTTTATCATTGAAGAGGGATTTGCCGGTGAGGTGGCCGATATTAAAAAACTGACGATCCTCAATGAATTAAATGATGATCAGGGCATGACGATACCGGTGCCCGTCAATATTGAAGAAATGGAGATATTCAACAATGTTTTGCTGACCGGGCAGATCGGTATCACCTCTCTTTTGCACCTCAGCAGCGGTAGCATTTTGGATGCCGGTAACAGCAGCCTTGTTACGCTGGCAACGGACGCCACCATCACTGGTTATGATGATCAGAATACCATCGAAACGGCACTGGGATATCAGGTCGCCAATACCGAAACCAACGAATTCACATTCCCTCTTTCTGTTAATGGTCTGTACAGGCCATTGTCGCTCTCCGTTATGCATACGAATGATGAGGCAGGACTTTACATTGCCCGTTTGTTTACCGACAATCTTCCCGCTCTTTCTTTGCCCGTTGATCTGGAGCAGGTGTACGCGGATTTTTTTTTTCAACTTCAGGTAGAGAATGATCCCGCCATCAGTGATATCACTGTTGGAATACCCTTTGATGCATCAGCGCCTGATCTGAATGAGGAACTGCTCAGGGTGGCAGGTTCAGAAACGGACTCATGGATTAATCTGGGTGGTAATGCTACAGATGGCGTAGTATATTCGGATGTATTTTTCGATCAGACGAGTTACCTGGCACTGGCAGAATACCTGCCTTCCACCACCAAACAGATCACCTCATTCCGTTTTGAAGACTTTGACCCGTCAGTGGAAGGGGTTATTGATGAACAGGAAAAAACCATCAATTTACTGGTGCCGCCCGCAACGGATGTAACAGCACTGGTTGCGTCCATTGAGCATACGGGAGTTTCGGTTTCTCCTGCTTCGGGCGTTGCACAGGACTTTAGCAGTGATGTTGTTTATACCGTCACGGCAGAAGATAACTCCACATCAGCCTATACGGTTTCTGTGGAGGTGGAAGTGCCTGTGTTTTCCCTAACGCTTGTTTCCATGCCAGAGGAAGGGGGCACTGTTTCAGGAGAGGGCACCTTTGAGGAAGGAGAACAGATAACTGTTTCTGCACAACCTGCCGGCGAATATATTTTTGTTCATTGGATGGACAATGATGCGGTGGTCAGCGGGCAGGCGGAATTTACCTATACCATGCCCGCATCGGATGTAACCCTTACCGCTGTATTTGAACTACCTGTAAACGAACCTCCGGTAGTGGAAAATACTCCCGGATTTCAACAAACCATCGAACAGGGTGATGAGATTGTCCTGGATATTTCAGGTGTTTTCTCTGACCCGGAACAGGATGACCTGACCCTGGAGGTGGTCTCCTCGCAACCGGGAATCGTTTCATCCCAGATCAATGCAGACCTTCTTACCATTACACCACTGATGCGTGGAGAATCGACCCTTATCCTGAGTGCCGATGATGGCACCAATGATCCGGTAAGTACCTCATTCAGGGTGCTTGTGTTTCCTCAACCCCTGCAGGTTGCATCACCTCCTGAAAACATCCTGGATGCATGGGATGCGGCAACACCGGAGTATACCTACCCGGAACACATGATCTTTCTTCAATCAGACCAGACAGATCCGGGCGTGGATGCCCCGCTGCTTTTTGCTTATCATGTGCCTCATGATGACTATCATCAGGATGATCAGGATCAGATCGGTTTTCCTTATGTACTTACCCAGGGTACCCGCCTCAATGGTTTGGGAAATGATGGCTTATCCCTTGTGAACGACAACTCAGATCGCGACCTCGGAGGTGTACTGATGGCATTGAATACCACAGGTTTTACCTTTATTGACCAGTCTCTTGCTCTTGGTTTTACCCTCGAAAACCTTGCTTCCCATACGGGTACGGTGGGCATCCGCCTGCAATACCGTTTGGATCCTGCCCAACCCTTTACCGATTGGATGCACAATGGTGAACCTGTTACGTATTTTTTTGGCGAAGGACATGAGCAAGGATTGCTGGAGGAAGTTGTTCCTTTCTCACCGGAACTGGCTACCGAAACAGAATACCTGCAGATCCTGTTCAGATACTATTTTGTTGATGGCGATGCTGGTCCACGACCGGAGGTGCGTTTGGATGATGTTAACCTTACGTTGCTGACATCCGTTGAATTGGTTGACGATGATCAGATACTGGTTTACGCCAATCAAAATGGCATAGTGTTACAACAGGATGATCCTGCACCCGGAAGCGTTGAAATATATAATCTTGCTGGTCAGCAACTGTTTACCAAAGACCTGCAGAATACAAACCACCAGACTTTCTCATTCCGCCCCGAAGCGGGTATTTATCTGGTAAAGATTCTCAACAGCCGGCAAACCTCAGTGGTACGCAAAGTTTTGGTGCGATGATGTCAATCAACTGCTAACCAATGGATTGATCTTGAGGGTTGTTTGCGAAAGGCAAAAGACAGAATTTGCCAAAAGAAAATGAATCAGATAAAGTTTTTTCAGATATATTTGTGCTGTATAAGCAATGTAATGCACATGATGGTTTTCAATACCAACAAAAGTCATTTACCGAATAAAAAAAGTAAATGAATAACCGAGCATGACAAAAATTTTGACACACACGCGGATGATTATAATTCGCAGAACGGCAAAACATGCAGTCAGAGTAATGTTGGCGAGCTCCATCTGACAACTTTAATCAAATTATCAACAGATGAAAAAACAGTGGTACGAATCACTCTTTGAGGATTATGCTCAAAAATACGATAATGAGGTTTTTACGCAGGGTACTTTGGGCGAATGCGATTTTATCGAAAAAGAAATAAAGTACAATAAAGATTTGAGAATCATCGACATTGGGTGTGGTACCGGCCGTCATTCCATCGAACTTTCAAAAAGAGGATACACGATAACAGGCATTGATCTCTCGGAATCGCTCATTGAAAAAGCGAGAGAAAAGGCAAAGCAAAATCATGTTGAAACAGCATTTTTTAACTACGATGCACGCGACCTGCCTTTCGGGAATCAGTTTGATGTGGCGATCATGCTCTGCGAAGGGGGTTTTCCGCTCATGGAAACCGATGAGATGAATTTTGAGATTCTTCAAAATGTTTCCAAAGCGTTAAAACCTCATGCAAAATTTATTTTTACCACCCTCAACGGATTGTTTCCTCTTTTCCATTCCATCAACGAATATCATGCAAAGGATGCAAAGGATGCAAAAGATGCAGGTAATGCGACTTACGATAGCAAAAGGTTTGATCTGATGACCTTCAGAGATCATAACATTACCAGGGTAGAGGACGATAATGGTGTTGTAAAGGAACTGGAATGCAATGAACGGTATTATGTGCCCAGCGAAATAACCTGGCTTTTGAAAACACTGAAGTTTTCCAAAATTGAAATATTTGGTGCCAAACTGGGTGCTTTCTCCCGCAAAGACCTTTTGACAACAGCAGATTTTGAAATGCTGGTGATCGCTGAAAGATAAAAGAAAGGGTGATGAAGTAAGTAAGGCATTCTTCATCCAGACATTTAGAATAGTTGTCCGGGAAGATAAAAACAACATGGGATTAGAGGTAAATGTCTCTACCTGAACCCTTTGCTGTCAACAACAATATCTAATTGCTTTTGACCGTTGCCGGAAATGGTTTCGCTTCCCTGATCAGGCATATGCATGAAAGATAACAGCGTTCCCGGTTGTTCATGGCTTGGGTGATAGAATCTCCAGTTCACTCAATGCAAAACCTCCTCCACTTCTTACAAATTCGATTTTGATATATCTTGCCCTGATTCTTTTCTGTGTAATGGGCACGGCGCCTTTTTTGGCAATATCTGTCCGGTCATAAAACACCTCCCAGTTTTGATTATCAGAAGAATAAAGGATTTTAAACATCATGTAGTAATCATAATTGACAAACCGGGGAAGGATTTTCTCTATGACGTGATCTTCCCCCAGATCCACTGAAAAATAACCACTTCCTTTCCAGAAGGTGGCATAATTTCCATCGGTTGCCAGTCGGGGGTTGTAGCTTTCCGTTATATTGCCTGCTGTGGCATTTTTTCCCAATGCTACATTGGTAAGTCCTTCATTGGAATTGTCAAAATACTTTGAAAAATCAACCCCTTTGTTTGTGGGAGTGATTTTCCTGATCCACCCCTCATCGTCAAACTCCATCAGGTCTATGCACAATTGTCTTTCGGAGCAGGTGGGATAGAAGTAAAAATCCTGCCTGTGATAAGCAATGAAATAATCATCATCGACAGTAAATACAGAATGGTGTCCAGGTCCGAAGATTTTCTTTCCGGCATCCATATCCAGTATCGGGTTGTTGGGCGCATCTTCATAAGGTCCCCAGATATCGCGGCTGCGGGCATGATGGATCTTGTAATTTTCAGCATGACATTTTCCTCCCGAATACATAAAATAATACCAACCATCACGGTATAGGATAAAGGAACCCTCGGTATAATCAAAAAAAGGTCCTTCCAGGCTTTTCTCTTTTATCACCTCGGTAAGGTATCCCGGACTGTCCACATCGCTGTTGAATTCCACCAGCCGGGGGCGGGATGAAGGATCAGAAGAACTACCATAAACTTTTCCATCATTAGGATCACGGTAGATCTGAAGATCGAATCCATCTTCCACTTTGCCTTTGTATTGCCAGGGGCCAGTGGGTGTTTCGCCAACATAAAGATGACATTTGAAGTCGAAACCGCTCGAATAATATAAGTAATATTTTCCATCGTCACCTTTGAGCATCGAAGGAGCCCAAAAAAGATGTTTCCCGGTGATGTCCAGCTGCCGTACCTCCCAATTCTGAAGGTCATCCGATATCCAAACCATGGGTTCCATAAATTTGGAAACGGTAGTGGCATAAATGTAATATTTACCATCCATTTCTACAATCGACGGATCAGCAAAGTGCCCTGGTACTATGGGATTACCCGCTTGGGGAGAATTCCACGAAACATCCTGCGCTAAAGAAAAAAATGACATGAAGAGTAAGAAAAATCCTGAAACTACAACCAGTTTATACATGTAAGATGATTTAATGATGAATAATTGATGAATGTTGCATGTGCAAGATAAGAATATTTGCTTCATTTGCGATCATCAGATACCGTATTTTTTGTTTGTTTTTCACTTTTGAGATGGTCAATTTCTTTCTGGCAAGCACCCTAAAACTCCCTCGGCGAAAAGTCTTTTTTATTGGCGATCTTAATGATGTTCT
>CAYMLS010000270.1:0-7346 GCA_964390665.1 uncultured Bacteroidales bacterium
AAATTTTGTTTTGTTTTATATTGCTGAATTTCAATCAATTAAATTCGTGTAAATTAGTGGAAATTTGTGGACAAATACTTTTTTTACTGGACTCATTGGTCATTCAAAAAGTTGAGTGAAAGAAAAAACAGGAGTGGAAAGCGTGTCCGCTGAATGCAGGAAAAAATCGAACTTGCCGGAAATGCCCGAAAAATGGCATTATTGGATGAGGATAACATGAAACTTACGGGGATGAAAAAAGAGGATTTGAAAAAAATATAATGTCTGAATGGATAAGAAGATTGATGGAGTTGAATTGACGGATTTTGAGAGGATACAGACGGGCAGCAATCCAATATAGAACTCCGGTAATATCAACCCGGGTCACATCCATCAGAAAAAAGCACCATAAATCAACCCCGACAAAGTAGCCATTACAACCACCAACCCAACATAAACAAGGGTTTTCTGGGTACCGATAACGCCTCTTATTACCAGAATATTGGGCAGTGACAGGGAGGGTCCGGCGAGCAACAGTGCCAGTGCAGGTCCTTTGCCCATGCCCGCGGCAATTAATCCCTGCAGGATAGGCACCTCGGTAAGGGTTGCAAAGTACATAAATGCACCCACGATAGAAGCAAAAAAGTTGGAGAAAACAGAGTTCCCTCCCACTAAGCTAGCGATCCAGCTATTGGGTATGATCCCGGCCATGGCAGTATCATCATGCGTGGAACCCAGTAAAAAACCGGCAATCAATACCCCTATGGCCAGCAAAGGCATGATCTGTTTGGCAAAATCCCAGGTTGAGATGGTCCAGTCCTTGTTGTCTGGATCCTTTTGATCGGTAAGTGTAATGATGCTGAGCACTGCAATACCTGTAACCATGGGTATCAGAGGCGATGAACTGATAAATGCCGAAACAACGGTTGCCACAGCACCCAACAGTACATACTGCCATTTCAGTTTCAGGATAAAGATGAGCGAGAAAATCAGCAACACGGCAAAACCCGAAGTGATCCACCATTTGTTGCTCCATATCCAGAACCATGCACCACTATCAATGCCATCGGATGGTTTTCCCCAATTGGCAAACAGAAGAATGAACACCAGAGTGAAAAAATGAAAAGCCGTTTTCCACATAGGACGTTTTTCCGGAATGTGCGGAAAATTCATCTGCTCCTCTTTTTTTGCATTCTCCTCTTTTCTGTAGATAAGAGACATTACCGACCCGATAACGATAGCAAACACAACGGCTCCGGCAACGCGCGCAACACCCATTTCAAACCCAAGGATACGGGCCGTAAGGATGATGGCCAGGATATTGATGGCAGGACCGGAATATAAAAAAGCAATGGCCGGACCCAAACCCGCTCCTCTTTTATGGATGCTTGAAAACAATGGCAAAATCGTGCAACTGCAAACGGCCAATATGGTTCCCGATACAGATGCTACAGTGTAAGCAACCCTTTTTTTGGCACGGGCACCAAAGTATTTCATTACGGCACCCTGACTTACAAACACGGATATGACACCTGCAATGAAGAAGGCAGGCAGCAAACAAAGAATAACATGCTCTTGTGCATACCATTTGGCCAAATCAAACATGGCCATGATGGCTTCCTGAAAACGGTTGCTTTCGGTGGGCATAAAAAAAGCAAAAACGAAAACGACCGCTATCCACATCAGAATTTTGATTTCTCTTTTCCAATCCATATAATTGATCTTTTGTGTTTGATATTTCGCAAAACAACGAAATGATTGTTTAAAAAAATAGTGATTGATAGAATAAATCCGATTTACAGAGCAATGAATGCATGTTTATCTTCATTCATTGTATTGATTGAAACCGGTTTTATTTTGCAGAAGCCTTAAAAATAAATAATGATCATGTAGTAGACACCTACTCCTGTAAACAAAACCGCCACAACCCTTCTGAACCAGAGCTCAAAAGTTTTGATGCGATTATACGCTTTCCCCACACCCGAAACAGTATAGGCAATAAAATAAGCAAATATGATCACAGGGATCCCGGTGGCAATAGCAAAAACCACGGGCAGATATAAACCCGATGCACTGCTTACGGTAATGGGGATCAACATGCCAAAATACAATACTGCACTGTAAGGGCAAAAGGCAAGGGCGAAAACAACACCGAGTAACAATACATCAAGGTAGCCGAAATGCTTTTTCTCCCTGAATTTTTCTGTTAATTTACCTGTCCCGGGAATATTGATTTTGATAACATCCAACATAAAAAGACCGATGATGATCAGCAAAGGACCAATGATTTTTTCGCCATACTGCTGAAACCAACCCGATATCTGAAACTGATCGGCACCGGTAAAAATGATCACTGCCAACAAGGTATAAGCGATGGCACGTCCCAATGTATAAATCAAACCACTGTTAAAAACCCGGCGCTTATTCTTTACATCCTTGCTGATAAAACCGATTGCCGTGATGTTGGTTGCTAATGGACATGGACTGATCGCTGTCATGACACCCAGCAAAAAGGCAGTGACCACGGGCATAGAACTGTTGCTAAGCAGTTGATTGAGAAATTCTTCCATACTATTTTAACCGATCAATGGGTCAATTTTCTCTTTGATGATCTGTTTGAATTTTTCAGGATTTGATCTTGCATGAAGAAAACCTTCGTTGGTGATATTGATTTTTTCATTCTTCCCTACAATTAGCAATGTCTGTCCATTGACCTTAAGATCTGTTGCCATTTTCTTACCGTTGGCATCCTCCAGACTGTAAGCAACAAATTCCACTTTGCCATTATACAGAGACTGCAACGCTTTTTTTGTTTCCGCTTCTACTGTTTTGCATGTGGTGCAACGCCGTGCATTGTGGAAATAGTAAACCTTTACTTTTTCAGCACTACTTACGGTTGTGTTTTCAGTGAAATTTTCCCCGGCAGAAGCAGGATGTAAAAATGCTGCTGTAAAAATAAACACAAACAACACATACATTTTAGCATAATTAATCGTTTTCATAATCTGAAATTTTATTGATTTTGCGTTAATAATTCGTTGATTTCTTTTGATGAAGGCAACCTGCCCGACATCACCACTTTCTCGTCAACCACCAAACCAGGCGTTTTCATTATGCCATACTCCATGATTTTCATAATGTCCTCTTCTTTGGTGATATTGGCATCCAATCCCGATGCTTCCACCACTTCCCGTGTAAGTTTTTCCAGTGCCTTGCATTTTTGGCATCCGGTACCTAAAATTTTAATTTCCATTTTACTTGTGTGTTTAATTGTGAAAAAAATAATGAATCCACTCCGAAAACTCGTTTTCGGAAATTAGTGAAAATGTTTTTTTTGCTTACTTGTCTGAATGTCAATTATTAAATTTAGTGCCAATTTGTGTAATTTGTAGACAATATACTTTTTACAGTGGACTCAATAATTGAATTGAATGGTCTTTCTGTTTATTTGATTTCAATATCCTCAGGAACAATGACTGACAAGTCGTCTTGTGGATGAAAAATATGGTCAAATAACTGTACTGCCTTCTTCCAGTTTTCTCTGTTCAGGCAATATTTTATGTAAGGGGGATCAATTTCTCCCTGAATTAGTCCTGCATATTTAAGTTCTTTCAAATGCTGCGAGAGTGTGGAGCGCCCCACGGGCAGCTCATCGACAAGATCACCGCTGTAGCAGCACGAATTCATTCCCGAGAGTTTTTTCAGGATATACAAGCGTACAGGGTGCGAAAGCACCTTAAACAATTGCGCTGTTTTTTTTACATCTTCAGAAATCTCAACCTTTTTATCCATTGGCATAAAAATTAAACTGATCATTTTTTTTATCGGCAATCAACTGTTCGGATGACAACAAAAAAAAGAAATGACCGAACATCATCCATAAAAATCTCTCATTTTTACATTTCGCAAAATAACGAAATGTAAATGACATAGACAAATTTTTTCAACCATTCTACCCAAAAAAAATTTACAGATGAACCGGACCATGACAAAAATTCTGACACACACCCACATGATTATAAATCGTGGCATGTAAAGCATGCGGTCAAAGTTTTGGCGAGCTCCCCCGTAAGAAAAGAACGGGGCCGACTTAATCAAATTATAAACAGATGAATGGACATTCCCCCGAAAAACAAAAATTCACCATATGAACCATTAGAATTTTTGAATCCACTCCGAAAACTCGTTATCGGAGAAATTCGTGCAACAACCATGTTTTTATTTATCTGAATATCAGGCATTTTGATTGGCGGCCATTGGCTTCGCCGAGCTTGCAATTCGTATAATTTGTGGACAATATACTTTTTAGAGTGGACTCATGTATGTAAATGGCCGTAAACGCCATAGCATTTTTTTCCGAACCCGGTAAAAAAACATGCCTACCAAAAACCGAGTTCATCTCTTTCCCTGTCCCTTTCCCTTTCCCTTTCCCAGCGTCTACTTTCTTTCTCTATTTTTTTGCGCATCTCTTCCGTCTTTTTTATATATCTTTCCTGGGCAAGTTCTTTTATCTGTTCTTCGGAAACATCCTGCATGTTGATAATATCATCTGTTTTGTGCCAATGATCATTAATCAGTATTTTCAACTCCGGATTCAATACATAATACCCTCTGTCGATCCTTTTAAAGAGTTTTTTGTTATAAGGATTGTTGCTATCCACCTCATGCTTGCTTAACTGCGGTTGCATGTATTTTCTTTTCTTACGGTAGGATGCAAGAACTTGTTCAGGGAATAACTCCAGGTTTTCCAGGATATCATCGATCTTTACGCCTAAAGGTTCGAAAATCTCTTTTTTTTGCATGATACTGGTTTGTACAGCAATGAAGAGGTTCACAAGAAAATATTCAATTTTGACAGGTTCAATTTTCACCAGCTTTTCATCTACCTGCAGTCTAAGGGGGTCTTTGGCAAGTAAAGGATAAATGGTTCCCAACCTGGTTTGTGCATAAATCTGATCATTAAAAGCCTGCAAAACTGCAATTTGCAATGGTGTTCGTCCAAAAGTATCATGCAGGTGAGCATTGGCGCCATATTCGGTCAACCATTCACAAATTTTGGTTGCGCCAGTCATAGCAGCAGCATGAAGTGGAGAAAAATTAAAAAGGTCTCTGAAGTTGATGCCGTAGCGGTTAACATTTTGAGCAACCTGCTTTATGTTATCTGACTGATATTCAGGGTAATGCTTTCTAACCACACCTTTGCGGTCGTTCTCGTAGGTTTCTGCTTTTTTAAATTTCAGTTTAGCCAGTTCAAGCATTACTGTGTGATGATTGTAGGCAAGGGCGAAGTGATAGAGTTGCTTTTTGGCCTTATGGTTAAAATGCTCAGGGTTGAGTGCATCCTTTTTCAGTTGAACGTATGCTTCCTGGTCAATGGGTGTCCAGCTGGGTTTGGCGGTTTTCAGCACTTTTTCATAAATAGCAGATGCCTGCTCGGTTTTGCCCTGCTTCTGCAGACGACCGGCTTCTTTTTTCCAGTCGTCGGCAGAGGATATGCTTTCTCTGATGGCCTTTTTGTCGTGCTCGCTGATCACACCCAACAGTTTAAAAAGGTCGTGTTTTCTGTTATTTTCGACCATATAAACATTTTTGACTGCACGTGTAATGGCAACATACAGCGAGTTGATATAAAATTTATAGATTTGTGCCGACTTGTCTTTTTTATCCTTTACCCGGCTATAGGTAATATTGTCTGCCTCCACCTCTTCTGGCGTAACCCCTTCACAAACATGACGAAAATCATCTGCATTGTCTGTAAGAAAATTATACAGGATAATGTTTTCATATTCAAGACCTTTTGAGTCCTGGACAGAAAACAACAGAGGTGTTTGGAAAATTCTGGCAGCCTGTGCTTTGTCCTCATCGCGCATCACCAAAACAGCAAATCCGGTAGATAACCGGGTTTTTTGATTCAACTCTGCCACCTGATTGTCTTTGTCTTCCACAAAACTTACCGTGCCGGGCAAATCATTGTTGGCTTCCACCAAAAAATTACTTTCCTTGTCGATAGAACCAAAGCGGGCGATCTTTATCTTCAGCAACCTGTTTGCCAGTTCCGATACCTGTTGACTGTTGCGGTAATTAACCCTGAGCAGAGAGGTGGTATCGATTTTTTGTTTTTGATCAAAAAACATGGTTTTCAAATGCGACCATGAAAAAAAGTTGGGATGCACAACCTGATTGGCATCTCCGCACAAGACAAAATGATTGATGTTTTTAAGCGATCGTAAGAGAATGTACAGTTGTATATTTGTAAGATCCTGCACCTCATCAACAACAATGTAATCGTACAAAGGCTCGCAATGCTTCAGCCATTCATAAGCAAGAATATTGGTATCATAAAAATTGTTTTCTTTCAGAAAAGAAAGATATTTTTCAAACAGATCATATACCCTTTCGCGCTCATCTTCCAGAAAAATAGACTGCTTCACCCCTAATTTCAGGTAATCCCCGCGTTGGAGAAAAGATTTTTTGATACCAGCACCGGTTATCACCCCTCTGAATTCCTCAAAAGTTTTATGCGCATCTTTGAGTTTGGATGCCTGCCGGTGTCGCTCAAACCACTTTTCAAACATTTTATATTCCATTTCACGCCCCTGTGGCACTTTCCAAATTTCCAGAAATTCGCGAAAAGACAGAAAATCCACCTCAAGGTTTTCATTCTCATAATTCATTGCATAAAAAAGCCTTGCAGCATTTTCTGCCAGATAAGAAGAAAGGGTGACATAGAGAACCTTTCCGTGCAAGGTTTTCAGTTTTTCGAGTGTGAGTGCCGTTTTGCCGCTGCCGGCCGATCCGATAATTACCTGCGGTAGAGGTGTATGCAGCACTTTCCGCTGATGATCATCAAAAGAGAGAATTTTATCAAGTACATGAAATTGTTTGTGGTTTTTATTGACAAAAACAAGTTGCTCTGCCTGCTGATGTTCGATCTTTGATGGATGGGTCAGCGGTTCGAGTTTGTTTTCATCTACTTTTACCCCCCGCAAAAAGCGCGATTTCTGATAATCATGGTTGTAGATGATCTCCAGAACAAGCAAACACGATTGATCTTCGTATCTGCCAAATTTGAACAACAACCTGTTTTCGTAGTCAATTTTCGCCCGGAACAGTCCGTGGCTTTTCATCTTTTTCACCTCGGCAGAAGCAAAATCACCATTGATGAGCTGATCCAGGGTTTTGTTGTAAGACTTCTTTAACTTTCCGGGTTTGATATCCTGATTTACAAATGCTTCAAACATATATGTTTCCTTTTTCAAAAACTTCAAAAGTATAAAATAGAAGCATGAGATACAATGTTTTTTTTTACAAGTTTGAGTACAGTCTAAAAACTTGTTTTTAGACATTCGTGTAAATTTTGTTTTGTT
>CAYMLS010000271.1:0-7272 GCA_964390665.1 uncultured Bacteroidales bacterium
ATGATGCAACAGAGCAAATCCTCAATCTAAATATCAAAGGCAATTTTGAAGTGTCTGCTCAAGGTATTGTTACTGTAGGATTGGGTGACACACGCAGTGGCTATAAAATACAAAATCCCGATCGCCATGTACCGGATTTGGGTCAATTTCATTCCATATTCCATCAAATTACCTTAGAAGGTGATTTGACCAATAATGGAAGTATTCGTTTTACCAATCTCAATGGCCCTTTATACAATGAATTTGCTCACAATGGTGCTGCAACTTTTATTCTAAGTGGTCCACGCACCCCACAAAAGCTGGATTTGTACGGAACAACCGACTTTTATAATTTAATAATAAATAAAGGAAACGATAAAACCTATATTGCAGAAATATATTCCGAAAACCGTGACTTTTTCGCCCTTTACGGTTCCAACAGCGTTGGGCGTAGAACCGGAGGGAGTTTTACAGGCGAAAACCCGGAAGTACGCAAAGCCCTGTGGATACGTAACGGAACCCTTAAACTGGAAGGTAGCATTTGGATACCCAGCCTTACAGAAGGGAGTGACGTGGGTGGAAACGGCGATTACCCCATTGGTCGCAACGGTAAACTTTGGATCGCAGGCGGAGACGTTAGGGTATATACAACTATCTCCGACAAAGAGACTCAATCCATGCCCAATACTATGGGAGTGGATACAAACACCAGCCACAAGGCCTTATCTCTCTATGGTACCTTCCGCATCAGCAACGGATTTTTTGGAACACGAAACAGTGCCGGATTTATCTTTTGGGCAGATGCCTCAGCAACCGTTATTATAGAAGGGGGAATTGTAGATGCAGCACAATATCGTAGTTCTAATACAGCAGATGGTGGAAAAACCTTCCATTATCAAACTGGTGGTGAAATGATTATAAGAGGAAACAGAACCTATCATAATGGGATCACGGAGGAAACCGGTGGAGAACCTGTGGGAAGCTACCCTTTGTTTGGTATTACCGAAACAGAAGGTGTATTCCAGATGTCAGGGGGTACCATTACCATGATTAGCCGTTTGAACGATGATGACTTCCATATCGCGGCGCAAGATTATAGCGTTACCGGGGGTAAGCTACACATAAAAGTGCATGGCAATGAAACCTTTGTAATCAACACCGTAGCACCTCTATGGGATTTGGAAATCGAAAGACTTAACGACGACAATACCGTACAAGCAAGGTTTATCAGAGAATTAACCGTATTAAATGACCTTATTCTTCATGATAATACCCACTTGCATGCAAGAGAAGATAATGATGCTTCTCCTTTGTTTGATCTGAATGTGGGAAGACATTTCGAATTAGGTGCCAATGCAGAATATACGGCATGGAATGGAATAAATACCGGCAACACAACCCGCTTTACTGGCAGTGAAAATGCAGAACTTCGTTTGCTGAATAGCACTGATAACAACGTTTTTAACGTTTTCAACCTGGAAATCAACAAAGCAACTCAGGATGCCGAAGTAGTAGTTGTCAGTCCGGACAGAGATGCCGCAGCTATAACCGATACTGAAAGCCCTATCAATATCCTGAATAGCCTTAGGGTACTCAGAGGTATTTTCGATTATGATCGTTTTAGTTTGCGCTCTGTTGGAGATGTAGTTATCGAAAACCGAGGAACCATTGGCCGCATAGGTAGTACCGGATACCTGTCAGTGCAGGTTCCCGAAATCCTTGTTCCCTATGGAAACGATCCCGTTTTTGGTAGATTACTGGTAGAACCCACCAGCGGTGCGGTAAGCTTTACCGGGGGTGCCGACTTTACCGTGGGCGATCTGCACATGCGCGATGGTATTATTGATATCGGCACTCGATCCATGACCATACATAATGAAATCCATGACGACCCGGAGAATGGCGAACCATTTGGCCTTGGAAAATACATCCGTATGGACGGAAACCATGGCGATGGCGGGTTGATAAGAAGAATTTGGGAAGGAAGAATCTGGGATGATGGAGATGATGGAAATTATTTTTATCCCATTGGCACACAGGACAGATATGCTTACGCAGACCCAGGTTTCACCAATGTGAACGGCGAAGGCTATGTGCAAATCAATGCGGTGCCCAAAAAACTTCCTACACTTGGGATTGTTACTACGGGAAACGATGACAAATACTTGAGTTATTACTGGAGGGTGCGTTTTTCAGGATTTGCAGAAACCAACATTCCCAAAGTTACAAACCGATTTTTAACCAATGAGGCAGATTTTCAGGCTGGAGATTGGTATCATGATCTTTACATTGCAGGCAAGGTAGTAAATTTAGAAAGACATCCGAACGACAGTGAAGACGATAACCTTTACGGAGAAGTACAGCAGGACACACATTTGATTCTTTTTAATGAATTTGACTTGGAGGAAGGGGAATTTACTTCTGCTCGTAAACAATTCTTTCAGGGAAATATTCGAGTTTTTTATTCTAAATTGGGCAGTAGCAACTGGGATGGTGCCACTTGGGACGATCCAAACAATTGGTCATTTGAACCCCATGGAGAAGCTGACAGACCATCCATACCCAATCAAAACCCCAATACAGATTATCCATCAGCAGGAGATATTGCTGTTATCAGTTCTAATTCAGGAGGAGGACCTGGTGAAGGCTTACATATTTATAACAGTCCAACCAATTTAGAGCTCGCAGAACTTAGATTTATTCAGGAACCTGGCAAATGGAATTCCAGATTATTGGTGGGAAAAAACGATGAATTAAACATTGGATTAATAACAGGGGAAGGAACCATTGCCCCTTACATAGAACCGGGAGATTATCCTGTTATCAATGCAGATTTAAGCGAATTTGTGAACGGAGAAAGAAGCTGGTTTAATTTTTTCCTCATGGCTGATGGTGATTATGAAATCCCTTCTTATACTCCAATCTATCCTAATTTAAGATTTGAATCTGAGAGTAATAATATTACAACCCGAAGAGCTTATTTTACTCATAATGTAATCATTCAAAGGCATTTGAGGGTTGATTATGGTTCCAGATTCGAGCTAAGAACAAATACTACAATAAGGGGCAATTTAAATCTTGGAGATGGATTTTCGCCGGGGAGAGTGCAGTTTTCTGAAACTGAAGCCCAAATATTAGAAGTGGGTGGAATTAACCTGTCAGAGCATGGTGATAATATCATAAAAGTTGAAGGAGGCAATAGTTTGGAGCATAGATTAATTGTAAATGGTGGGAATATTTCACAAAAGAATGGTACTATCGACTTATTCACCGGTAATACTTCAGGAAATAATGTAGTATTGGAAATCAAAGGTGATAATGATACTGGTTTTGATATTGATAACGGTAACCTGCCTTCTTTATACAGAATGGTTATAGACAAAGAAAACAGCGGGAACCAATTTGTCATGAACACCAACTTCACCCTTAACGGTCCTCATGACGAGGAAACACCGGCTTTAGAGTTAAGCAAAGGAATCCTGGTACTAAACCATGCCGATATCGATGTTACACTTAGTTCAAAAGAAGATTATTTGATTCATGATGAAGCCACCCTGCGAGTGAATCAGGGTCAGGTGCGCCTTACCAATGCGGCCAACCTTATTTTGCGCGGAGCCATCGAGTTAAATAGCAGCAGTAGAGCCCACTTAAACAGTGGCAATTCATCTATTCTCTATTCTGCAACCGGAAACTCACTCCTTTCTATTGCGGATGCCGCTACCCTTAATGTGGGTGGACAAATCCGATCAGGAAACAACGACAATACGAAAGGAGTACTGCGATACCGTCAAACCGGAGGTACAGTAAATGTAGGAAGTGAAACACCATCAGACGCAGATTATGGTGTATTTGAAGTGTTTAACCCCGGCAGTGAATTTACTTTCACCGGAGGCGAGTTGCACCTTTTAAACTCTAAAGGAGGTACTTCACGTGCAGACCTGTATTTGGAAACCTCAAATGCCACTGTAAACGAAGCCGGTACCGTATTTATTGGCAGCGGTGGTGCATCCAACCAAACCATCACCCTTGATACCCAAGGGACTCCTCTGCCTACCCTCAACGTACAAGGCACCAACAACAAAGCACAATTGAGAATCAGCGGATTACATCTGAAGGGCGACCTTCATGTGGAAACCGGAAATACTTTCGATGCCAACGATGCTGCCGCTGCTTCAGTTTATCACAATTTGTGGATAGAGGGTGATTTAATTAATCCTGGAACAGCACTTATCAATACCGATACCCTTTTCATGCAAGGTACAGTACAAAACATTGAGGGTGATCTTGAGTTGAAGCATTGGGTGGTAGATGCAGAAACCGGCATCAGTCTGGATGCCGGCACACCAAGTCCGGTTACCATCAATGGCGATATGCATTTAAAAAGAGGCACCCTCACCACCAACAGCAATGATGTCATTGCGCTTGGACACGTTCACAACTACGGAACTTTTGTAGGTGATGATACCGAAAACGGAGGATTAAAACTTACCGGCACAGCAGAACAAATTCTTTTTGGTGACGGCACTTTTGCCCGCCTTGAAATAGATAAATCAGCAGGACAAGCTACTCTCAACGGCAATCTGAGCATGGATAACAATCTGGTTCTGACCAATGGTAATCTCAACATAGGCAACTATCGTCTTACCTTGAGCGAAAGCAGCATTATTACCGGTGGTGATTGCGGTGAAAACCGCATGATAACCACTACAGGAGCAGAGGGTGCCAGGGGTTTGGTAAAACATATTGGCAGTGGCTCAGGGAATTTTGTTTTCCCTCTGGGCGTGGGGAGCAAATATACCCCACTGACTATAGATTATACTTCCAGTAATAACCCCGGTACCATTACTGTAAGACCCAGAAATGATAAACATAGCACTACATTACCCCTGGGCGGAAATGTATTACAATGGCACTGGTTGGTAAACAGTAACAACCTGAGCAACTTCTGTGGAAAATTAACTTTTCAGTTTTACCCGGAAGATGTGGAGGGCGATATTAATAATTATTTACCAGCCCGCCTTTTAAATAATGCAGATGCTACCTGGGCGAAGTTTTCAAAGGAACAGGTACACCAGGATTCCAACACCTTCGATATTGAGTTAACTGGCGTGAATGATCTTTATGGAGAATATACAGCCGGGATAGCTGAAGACATTCCTGACAATGTGCCTTTGTATGTATCCACAGGCAGCGGAGAAGACTGGACAGTTTCTTCCAACTGGGTGCGTCAGGATGATGGCAGTATTCAGGGACCCGATGGAGGCCCCCTGGGGGTAAGGGTGCATATTCAATCCGGGCATACCATCAACATACCCGGAGACCAGCGTGTATCCTACCGCACCATTATCGATGGCCGATTGGATTTGGGTGCTACCATGCGCCACAATTTGGGTCGTGTAAGCGGCAGCGGAACGCTCGCCCTCAGCAAGGGTGTATTACCCGGTGGCGACCTCAACCCCTTCTTCGAAACCGAAGGTAGCACTTTGGAGTATTATGGGTCAGACAACATAGCACATCCTTACGACTATAACCAACTACAAAATCTCTCTTTAAAAGAATCCCTTAAGCTTACAATGCCTGATAAAACAAACTACATAAATGGAGATTTAGCAATACTGGAAACATCAGAATTGACGGGTACAAGGGATATCCATCTGAAGAATAAGTTAAGCATTTCAGAAGATGGTAAATACAAAATATCCGGATCAACCATTTTTGACGGGAATGAAGGTTATATTGAAGGGGATTTTAATGTTCCGGGAAAGAAAATCCCTCATTTATTAACTTCAACCACAGGCGGAAAGTTATATATTAATGGAAAAGTGAATATTGCTGAAAATATTACCTTAAAACAAGGAGTGATAGAAATATACGACGGAGGCCAACTGCATATTGAAAAGACTGATGGGTTATCATATAATGAATTTAATTCTGATTGGGAATACAGCTGGGTGGAAGGACTTCTTATCCGAAACATAGGACATAACAGCTCCACTGAAGGCACCGACAATCTTTTTCCCATCGGTAAGAATGGAAGGAAAAGGTTTGTTACTCTGTACACTCCACAACACAACAATGACAATAAAGATTGGAGCATAGAGTATATTCCTGAAAATCCGGGTAATCATGGTATGAGTCCGGAAGTTATAGATTTCGAAGCGAATGTATTTGAAGAAGTAAGTGAATTTGAATTTTGGGAGATCATACCACCTTCTTCAGGAGCAGATCCTACCAAAGCAGGCGTTAAATTTCAATATGACGAGAGCAGTGTGCTGAATGATGATTTGCCGGAGTTTGATCAATTGATTACTGCTGGTATGTGGAATGGAACAAAATGGGTAAAGGTGGTAAATGGCACTGTTGCGGTCTCAGACAACATCATCAAAGAAATCAGATTTGATGAAGTAGTTTTTGATGGAGGTAACAAGAGTGGTGTAAAACCGATCACTTTTGCATCAAAGGAAAGCGATCCCTCAGCTCTTCCCATCGAACTCACCTCTTTCACAGCCCAACAGCAAGATGACTGGGTACAATTGGAATGGGTAACAGCCTCCGAAACCAACAACAATTTCTTTACCATAGAGCGTAGCAGCGATGGAAAAGATTATGAGGTGCTATCGGTCATTGCTTCCAGGGCAGAAAACGGACACAGCAGCCAGCCGCTGCAATATACTTCATCAGACACCAACCCCCTGGAAGGGATGAACTACTACCGGCTGAAACAAACGGACTTTGACGGCAGCTACGAATACAGCGAGCCCATTGGCGTCATGTACAAAAAAATGGCGGATGTGGTATTCAATCTGTTCCCCAACCCCAACCGCGGCAACAGTTTCCAAATTGCCCTCAATGGGTTGGCTCCCCGGGAAAGTTTAGAAGTCAGCATTACCAGCATGCAGGGGCGCCAGATGTGGCGCAACAAGCTATCCGCTAATGAAGTGGGTCAATTGCATCATTATGCAGTGCCTAACGGCATACTCCCTGAAGGCGTTTACTTTGTTACAGTATCGGGTAGAACTGGAAAGTTTGTGGTGAGAATGGTCGTAAATTAGGTTTTTACAGAATGATCCCAGCCTGCAAACCTGGTTTTTGTCTATTTGTGTTCGTGCTTTTTGCTCTTGGTTTGAAGCATCAGCATTTCAGGTATTTATATTTTGGAAATTGGTGAGTCCAGTAAAAAAAGTATTTATCCACAAATTTACACAAATTTACACGAATTTAATTAATTGAAATTCAGTAACATAAAACAAAACAAAATTTACACGAATGTCTAAAAACAAGTTTTTAGACTGT
>CAYMLS010000272.1:0-7210 GCA_964390665.1 uncultured Bacteroidales bacterium
TGGCTCATTATATGATCAATCATATCAAATTTATGATCTTCATTTTTATCAATATTGGGTTGTTTTAAAATTTAAAAATCAATACGGGCAACAATACTAATATTATTATGATAATGATAAATACATAATCGATGATACTCATCCTTTCAACCTCTCGCGTGTGTTTGCTCATATTAAAAGCAAACGCAATAATCTTTTTTAACATCACATTTCTTTCT
Organism: uncultured Bacteroidales bacterium; assembly: GCA_964390665.1. Taxonomy (GTDB): domain Bacteria; phylum Bacteroidota; class Bacteroidia; order Bacteroidales; family UBA7960; genus SKVR01. Next base: position 219 of record CAYMLS010000272.1, read on the forward strand.
TGTTAACAATTGTCCAAATATAACGGATCAACTTAAGAGCAAATATGAATTTTGTACATTAAAAGATGACAATCAGGTAATGTACATTCAACTTAAAATATGTATAAAAATCAGGAGGCGAAACGAGGGGGTAAAAATCTTTGTGAAACAATTCAATTCCTATGTGCTGGTAAAAAGATATTCAAAAAAATGAGCGTTGTACTGATTCGACTTTGAGACAACCGGCAAGAATCCTATTATGAATTGATTCCTGTATGCCATCATTAAGGTTAAAAAACAAGACCCAGGAAATGGAATATCCTTCCGGTGAGGAATAAAATCATCCACCTTTAAAAAAATATTTTTTTTTGGATAGAAAAAGATCAACCAATCCGTGGATGTACTATTTTCATATAATTTTGAACAATTATCACTTCATCTGAAATAGAAAAAACCATCTGCAATCAGATTATTTAGTACATTTAAAATTAAATTAACCCAAACTTAATATGAGTACTACTAACTATATAAGATGCAGTATTTTAGCATTTATTTTTATGATTAACGTATCGGAGCAATACGCACAGAAAATATTGACATTTCAGAATTTTTCTGTGGAGGATGGGCTCTCCAGTTTTACCATCAACAGTATTTATCAGGATTCTTATGGGTTTATCTGGATCGGTACAACCAACGGATTAAACCGTTTTGATAGTTACAAGATTGAAGAATTGGTTCTTGACAAACAAAAAACATCTTTTCAAAGACAGGAAAACGTGTACGAAATTGTTGAGGATGACAATAATAATCTTCTGATAGGGACAGACAGGGGACTATATAAATACATAAGAGAAACTGACTCTTTTCATTTGTTATGTGGCATAGACTCATCCCATAACATACTGAATCTGAGCAACTATGCCATCAGAAATATTGTAAAGGATAAAAATAAAAATTTATGGATAGGAACATTTAATGGGTTAAACAGGGTTACAGCAGATAGCACTGTTTATCAATACAAACACGACCCAACAGACGAAAACAGCATCAATACCGATAATATTACTGATCTTTATACAGACTCAAAAGGTAACCTTATCGTGGGCACATCTGATGGGTTTGCTATTTATAATCATGCTACGGATAACTTCCAGAGATTTTATCATTATAAAACAAAAGAAATAAGTTCGCCGGAGCAAAAAATGGTAACATGCATTGAAGAGGGTCCCGGAAGCATTGTCTATCTTGGTACATGGGGGATGGGAGTTTACGAATTCGATCTTAACTCAAAAAGATTAGAGAAAAGCATTCTGAGTGAAAAAGGGGATGGAACACTTCTGTCGGGCAATACCATTTTTGCCCTTAAATATGATTACGAGGGAAACCTATGGGTAGGTACTGAAAATGGTGGATTAAACAGATGTGACGGAAAAACAGGCGCTATAACTGTGCATAAAGAAGAAGATTATTATTTAAACAGCATTGCTGGCAATACCATCAAATGCATATTTGCTGATAATCATCATGATTTATGGATCGGGACATACATGGGAGGTATCAGCAAACTTGATTTCAACAAAATAAAACTGAATCATTATCAGCACTTGTACAACAAAGAAAATACGCTTTCCAACAACAAGATAACTTCCTTTCTTGAATTTTCCGCAAACGATATCTGGATCGGTACAGATGGTGGTGGCATCAACCGCTTTAACCCTGAAACCGGAAACTTCAGACAGTTAAGATTTGACAGGCAAAAGAATAATACCATCCAAACAGACATCATTATGACCCTGCAACAGGTCGATAATCATAAAATTTGGGTGGGTACCTATAATGAAGGTATAAACATTCTGAATAGTGATGGTACTTTATTAACCAGCCATAAAATGAGCTTAAAAGATTCATTAACACTGTCAGGTAATAATATTTCAAAAATATTTCAGGATTCTTACGGAAGAATATGGACAGGTGTAAAATATGAAAACCCTTGTCTTTACCTGGGCAATAACAAATTCCTGAGAATACAGGGTGAAGAGAACTCGAATTATGCGCTGCGCGATATTCGTGACCTTCTGGAAGACAAACACAGAAATATATGGATGGGATCAAACGGTTATTTGTACAGACTTGATTCAATAAGCAATCATCAGTTTTACTTTAAAAAATTCAACATCATAAAAGGCACTGACGATGATTATATTACCACTATTACAACACTTGAACAAGATAAAAATGGTTTTATTTGGATTGGCACGCAAGGAAAAGGATTGATAAAATTCGATCCGGTTACAGCTGAAAGTATAAGGTTTACTGTTGACGAAGGGCTGCCATCCAATGACATTGCCGGGATGACAATTTACGATGATGGATCCTTATGGGTAAGCACAGGAAAAGGGATCATTCAAATAAATACCAGTGATAATAAAAATCCGATCATAAAAAGCTATAACAAACATGATGGATTGCAGGGCAATATTTTTAATGTTGGCGCTGCCATCACAACATCCGATGGAAGGTTGCTTTTTGGTGGCAACGGAGGTTTCAACACCTTTTTTCCGTGGAAGATACAAAGCAACGAACATATTCCCCCGGTATACATTACCGACATGCAGGTAAATCACCAAATCCCTGAGAACTATGACGAAGTTCTGAATGGTAAATCCATTTCTGCAACAAACAACATTTCTCTTGGATATAATCAAAATACAGTTGCTTTGTTTTTCACTGCTGTAAATTTTAAAAACAGTGAAAAAAACATTTACCGTTACAAAATGGATGGGTTTGATAATTCCTGGAACTACGCAGGAATAGAACGTAAAGCCACATATACCAATTTGTCGCCAGGGAAATACACCTTTCATGTACAGGCAGCCAACAATGATGGTGTCTGGAATCTGGATGGGGCAAAACTCACCATAGAAATTCTCCCCCCCTGGTATCTCTCTTATTGGGCTTTATTCCTTTACATTTTAGTAATAACTACGGTGGTATTATTATTCAGAAAGTACTTATTATATAAAGAACGAAAAAGAAGTGAATTGGAATTAAACCGGAAAGAAGCGGAAAATTTGAAGGAATTAAACGATCTGAAACTACACTTCTTTACAAATATATCTCATGAAATAAGAACCCCTTTAACACTTATCCTGGGTCCTCTGCAGGAACTCTTAAACCAATGGTCTTACAATCCCAAACAAAAGATACTCCTGGATCTTATCTCCAGGAATACAAACAGACTCTTTCATTTGATCGATCAGTTGATGGACTTTCGGAAATTAGAGAATGACACCTTGCCTTTTCAACCTACTTTGGGCGACATTGTGAGTTTTATGAAATTAATCCACGGCGATTTCAATTATTTGGCCGTCAATAAAGATGTAAAATATACTTTCCAATCATCGCATCCTGATTATTTGACATATTTCGATACTGACAAACTCCAAAAAATACTTAACAATCTTTTATCTAATGCCTTCAAATTCACCCCCGAAAAAGGGACCATTTCACTTTCTCTTGCCATTGACGAAGATAAACAGTTGATTAAAATTGAAGTATGCGATGATGGAATAGGGATAGACAAAGAGCATATTGGTAAAATATTTGACCCCTTCTATCAGGCTCATGGTAAGTATTTCAAAAAATTCAAAGGAACAGGTGTTGGCCTTTCTCTTTGCAGATCGCTGGTGGAGATCATGAATGGCAAAATTGAAGTAAAGAGTGATCTGAGAAAAAACCAGGATCAAAAAATCAACACAAAATTCATTGTGGAATTTCCTATGGTGCACAATTCTGAATACCATGAAAATGCAATTGAAAAACAACCCTTAAGTCAGGCAAAGTTTTCGGAGACAAACGGAGATCATGATGAAGCAGAACTCCATTACCTTCAATCAGGGTTGCCCACCGTATTGGTAGTAGAAGATAATCCCGATATTAAAATTTTCATCAAATCTCATTTATCAGATCATTATAATTTTATTTTTGCACTACATGGAAAAGAAGGACTACAAAAAGCAAAAGAGGTGCTGCCCGATATCATTGTAAGCGACGTGATTATGCCTGAGATGGACGGAGTTGAAATGTGTGAATATATCAAGTCAACACCCGAAACTTCACATATTCCAATTATAATGCTTACCGCCAAAAACACTGAGGCAAGCATTATGGAAGGATTAAATTCAGGAGCAGATTCATACATCACAAAACCTTTCAACATTAATATTCTTCATCTTTACCTGAAAAACACGCTTAATGCACGAAAAAAACTGCATGAACAGTATCAATCTAACTATTCGCTCAATTGCTTCAAATATTCCAATAATACAGATAAACAATTTCTGGAAAAAGTAATTGAGAAAGTCAAAAATAATATGTCAGAACCAGAATTTGGGGTGGATGAACTGGCCAAAGAGTCGGGTATGAGCAGAACCAATTTTTACAAGAAAATTAAGAACCTGACAGGATTAACCGTAAACGATTTTATTAAAAATATAAAATTAAAAATAGCAGCAAACCTTTTGTTGAATTCAGATTATAACATCAATGAGGTTTCTTACCAGATCGGATTTAAAGATGCCTCCTATTTTAGCAGATGCTTCAAAGATACTTTTGGTTCTTTGCCCAAGGATTTTATCAGAAAACACCTGCAGCACAAAAATGCTGAAACGTAATGGTCATGAAAAAAATCATTGTCATCCGATAAAATGAAAACATGGTTTTTTAAAAAAAATAAGATTGGTTTCGCTTGTCTTGCGGTTCCTCTCTTCATTTTGGTTTATTTAAAATAACAGGTATCTTTATGATTGGATGTGTGTGGGACAGAGAGGTTCAAAAAACGATGTCACTATTTTTAAGAAAAACATAGGGCAGTATTTTGCGATTTCTTGCAATGAAAAATAAAAAAGCCAAAAGATCACCAAACCATCAAACAAAATGAAAGAAAAACCATCAAAGCATTTTTTTCTTTCTGAATAAACTCTATTGCCTTATCTTCGCATAAATCCAAATTTATTCATTATGCGTAGTTCAAAGATCCTTCTCGTCATAACAGGTTTGCTGATATCCATTGTGACCACCAGTTGTAAAAACCAAAAAAATTCCACTTCCAATTCAACAACTCCTCCCGATATGCACAGCAGCCAAACAGCGTTGGACTGGGCAGGCGTTTATCATGGCAAACTGCCTTGTGCCGATTGCGAAGGCATCAACGCCACCATGATTCTTAATGACAACAATACTTACATATACCAGTGGCGCTATATGGGAAAAGATGACCAATACTATGAGCACAGGGGAACCTTTGCCTGGGACAAAACGGGCAATGCCATTACACTAAATATAGAAGATGACCAGAGGTCTGTGCCGGTTAAATATGCTGTTGGTGAAAATCATCTCCGGCAATATGATATGGACGGAAACAAAATTGAGGGTGACCTGGAGGAAATGTATATTCTTGCAAAAACACCACAGAAACTATCTGAAAATCAATGGATCGTTACTGAAATCAATGGACAAGCGGTTCCCGGTGATAAAAATTTAAACAAAACACCTTTGCTCAACATCAATGGATTGAATGGCAGACTCACTGGAAATGGCGGTTGCAATCAGATTTTCGGATCCATTGAACTAAAACCCCATAACAGGATCAGTTTTGATAATATTGGCGCAACAAAAATGCTCTGCCCGGAGATGGAGGTGGAAATACAATTGATAGAAATACTGAGGGAAACCAAACGCTATTCGGTAAACGAAGACACACTTCTTTTTATGAATGAAAGCATGGAAACCCTGGCAAGATTTGAAAATTACAGAGGCGAGGCAGCATTTCATACCATCAGCATTTCATCAGGGCGCATACCACGCAACCAATCGGTGGTTTCTGTGCCGCTAAGCCAATTTACCAATCTGAACGCTGAATCGCTCTCGCTGCAACGTTATTCAGATGGCGACCTTACGCCTGTACCCTTTCAGATCAGCGGAGGCGCCGAAAAGAAACTTTGGTTTCAAACGCCCTCGGATATGCCTGCCAGCACTACCCTTACGTATCACCTGATACCCAGTGAAGATAAAATGCAAACCCCGTTCATGTCGGTAAAGAGCAGCCCGGAAGCGTATGTATTCAGCAAAAAAGGGCAGAAAATACTGACATACAATGCGGGCACAGTGTATCCTCCAGAAGGTGCTGATGAAGCCTACAAACGCAGCGGTTTCATTCACCCACTGTACGCCCCCAATGGCGCTGTTCTCACCAACATACAACCGCCAGATCATATGCACCATTACGGCATCTGGAATCCTTGGACCAAAACCACTTTTCGCGGAGAAACGGTCGACTTCTGGAACCTGAAAAAAATGGAAGGAACTGTGAGGCATGCAGGTATGCAGGCTATAGATCAGGGGCCAGTATTGGCAGAAACAGAAGCGCTCCACCACCATATTGCCTGGCCCGAATCTACCAAACAAACCCTGGCAATGACCGAACGTCACATCATCCGCACGTTCCATCTGGAAGAAGATATGTTTCTGATTGAATTTGAATTTCATATCACTCCTCAGGAACCCATAACACTTGAAGAATACCGCTATGGTGGATTTGTGTTCAGAGGCAATGAGGGATGGACCAATGAAACCTCGGAATTTGTTACTTCCGAAGGACTTGACCGCGACCAGGCAGATGGCGAACGTGCCCGCTGGTGCATCATCACCGGTGAAACCCCACAAGGGGAAGCAGGTATTCTGTTTATGGGGCACCCCGGCAATTTCAACCATCCCGAACCTTTGAGGGTATGGCCATCAGATGCCGGCGGAGGGCGAGGGGATGTTTTCATCAACTTCTCTCCCACCCGCAACACAGCATGGTCACTCACACCTGACAATACTTACAAACTGAAATACAGAGCGCTGGTCTTTGATGGCAAAAAAGACAAAACCACTGCCGAAAAATACTGGAATGACTTTGCCAATCCTTTGGAGGTATCAGTGAAAGAGGGCAGGAGGAAAGAGCGCAGGAG
>CAYMLS010000273.1:0-7132 GCA_964390665.1 uncultured Bacteroidales bacterium
AGAATTATTTACCCATTTCACCATATGCTTATGTGGGTAATAATCCCATCATAAGAATTGACCCGGATGTTAGAATCGGTATGAAGACAAGGAAGGGTATTTGCATTGGCATACAGAGCTTACGAACGACAATTATAACGATTTTTCACCGATATGACTTCACCCATTTTTTTGTGACATGCAGGTTCTTGGTGTAAATTCTGATAAGGTAAACACCGGGTTTGAAACCGGTAACATTTATGTTGCCATTGTTCTTTGTATACTGTTGTTGGTGAATCACTTTTCCTGCCAGGTCAACGATTTGGATCTGCGAAATGGGTTCAGATACTGTAATCTGAAGAAAGTCATGCGCCGGGTTGGGGAAAATATGGACTTCAGGATTGATCTCATTTTGTTCTGTGACGGATGTAATGGAAAGACTTAGCGCATTGTAGGCGTTGAGCCTGCCATGTCCGTAATAAGGATCCCATCCTTCCACATCTTCTGTTGGGTCGCCAACCTGGTCTTCGGCAGATACTTCAATGATTTGCTTTATATCTGCCGGAGAAAGTTCTGGATTTTGAGACAACAAAAGTGAGGCGACACCGGTAACATGGGGTGCAGCCATGGAAGTTCCTCCCCAGTAAATATTGTAATTGGAAACCTGGTTAGAGATGCTGTATATGTAGTTTCCGGGTGCAATAACTGAAATATGTTCTCCGTAATTACTTCCACTGGTATCACTCCAGAAGAAAGGTGTGGAGCGTGTATCATCCGGGTTGGTGGAACCAACGGCTATCACACCCGGATATGCTGCAGGATAGTAGGGTACGTCATTATCATCATTCATCATGCATGCCACTACAGGTATTCCATTTTCCAATGCATAATCAACGGCTTGTTTGAAAAATTCAGATTCGGGATTACCCCCCAAAGACATATTAATGATGTCGGCACCATTGTCTACGGCATAATAAATGGCATCTATCCACCATGAATACCAACCATTTAACTGGTCGTCGAGCGCTTTCAGGTTCATGATCTTACTATTCCAGTTTATTCCGGCATATCCAATGTCATTGTTTGGTTGAGCGGCAATGATACCGGCAATATTCGAACCATGTCCGTTTCCATCAGCAACTCCATTGTCATCATTGGCAAAATCCCATCCGATATGATCGTCGATGTATCCGTTTTCATCATCATCGGCGCCGTTATTGGTGGTTTCCCCATTGATCAGTTCACCGGGGTTTCTCCATAATCTATCCTTGATATCCATTTCATTGGTGTTGACACCTGAATCCAATATGGCAATGATAAGTTCCGCGTCACCGGTTTCAATTTCCCACGCAGCAAGCATCTCAATATCGCTTCCTGCAGTGGCAGGAGAGAGTGAGAATGAACCATCATTCCGGAGCGACCATTGCCGGTAAAAATATTCATCGCCGGGAGTTTCTGAACCTGCCTCCACCATCTGTTTTCCACCTCCATGCCCCAATTGATCGGGTTCTGCATGTGTTATTTGTCCTGTCTTTTTGTATCTGGTTATGATATCTTGTATGTTTTCACTTTCATCTACTTCTATAAGATAAATATGTTTTCCCGTTGCCCTGCCGGCAGTTATTTTTTTGATCTTGTTTACCTTTATTTGTTTGTTTAATGCATCAATTGGGTTGTTTCCAATTCTGTTGTCTTTGCAGAAAGGTGCACAATCATTGTTTTTTACCTCCTGCTTCAGTTGTATCATGATTCTTTTTTGGGGGTACTCACGGGCAAATGCCCTTTCAGGTAACAATAACAGTATAATCACCAGCACACTTAATATTTTTACTATTGACTGAAACTGTACAGTATTTTTTTCTGATTTTAAAACAATGGGATGATTGACCAGAAAGGATGATTGAATGTAAAATTTTCGGTTCATAAGTCTAAGGTTTGGTAAGTTTTTGTTTAAAAATATCCAAAGGATTTTTCCATGAATGAGGAAAAAAAGTAGCACTTTCTGTTGTATCATCGTTTATTTTTGAGCATGTCATCAAAAAAACACGGCAAATCATCAGAAATTATGTTAAGAAGAAGCGGGTTGAAGGAATTTAATTGGTTTTCTTTTGAAGACCTGACCTGAAGATGACCACTGCCATAATGAGCAATGCGGCAGATGCAATGATCAGCAGAACATGCCATTTTTTCCTGGAGAAATTCACCGGGGAATGATCGCCGGTTATAACAATTCCTGCCCAATATACCGGTGCAAGTGTACGTCCTTTGGCAGTTTCCAGGTAATCTGTTTTGGCTTTTGAGAGTGCCTGGGCTTTGTTATCTCCATTTGCCAGGTGATCGAAAAACTTTTGTGTGATGAAGCTGCTGGATTGCTCATCGATTTTCCAAAGGCTCATGAGCAAACTTCTGCTGCCGGCATAATGAAAAGCATGTGCCAGGGATGTCATTCCCTCTCCCGGCTGATAGGTTGGTTTTCCGGTATCGCAGGCAGTAAGTATGGTGAGGTGATTGGGGAAATGATAGTTGTATATCTCATAGGCAAAAAGATGATTTTCGGGTTCCTGCGAGGTTTTGGCAAAGAACAGTCTGCTATAGGCAGGTGAGATGTTATTGATCTCGGCATGAGTACCTATGTGCATAATGGTATGCCCGCCTGCATTTTCAAGGAATCCGGATCTTGTAGAGGATTCACCGGTCAGTACACTTCCTCCATAGTTGGATCGCACATATTTCGCTGTTTCAATGATAAAGGGCTGGTGAAGCAATTCCATGTAGATATTGTCCTCAGGTTCAGCAGCTGCCATCATGTATTTTTCTTTCAATTCATTGGAAAACCCGGGAACAAAAGCAATGTATTTTCCCTGGTAACTTGTTTGCTGATTTTGCTGTATGATCAGCAACGAGAGGGCAAAGTCGTAAGACAGATGATGTTTTTGTACCAGGCTGTTTTGTGATAACTCAAGATAAGAATCTACTGCTGAGGTGGGAAGAGATGCAAAGCTCAGGTTGAACAATGTACCGTCGGGAATGATAACCACATGTTGGGTTTTGATTTTTGCTTCCAACGGCTTCCACAATTGCTGGTAAAGGGTTTCCAGGATTTGCAGTTCACGTTTTTCGGGAAGAAATGTATTGAGCAGCGCTATGCTGTCTGTAATGCTTAATTTTCCAAGTGCAAAATGGTCTGTTTGATCATTTTTAATGACAAATGCATGCAATTCCTTATCAATGAACATATACCTGATAATGGTGGTACCTGTTTCCATTCTTTTCTGAACTTTTTTTGCAATATTGAAAACCTGGCCGAACCGTAGATTGTAATAATCAGGATAATCAGTCCTGACCCACGAAAGGTAATTCTGCCATTTTGAGAAATATTCCAGGGTTTTATTCTGCAAGGTTCCCGTTTGGGTCAGCCTCTTGCCGGCAGATGAAGAAAGGGAAAGCAGATCCTTTTCCTGTTGCATGACAGAGTCTGGAATGTTGTGAAAAGCCATGTCATTTCGCCTGAAGAACTCCAGCCTGATGGCATTGTAGATACTTTGCTCTTTCAGGTCAATTAAACCATTGAGATATTTACTGTTGCCCGTTGAGATGTAAAGTTGAACGGTGATAAATTGCATCCACTCATAGAACTCTTTGTTTTCGTCGATCAGGGCATTTACGTTTTTTTCTTCTGGAAACATGATCCTGCGGTTGTTCAGCAGCGAATCAGCAACCTTCATTTCCTTCAGGAGGTTGATCATCAGAATTGTATCAGGGTTTTGTTGCATTTCCCACGATGCTTTGTTTTTTATCAGTATTGCCTGGGGTTTATAACGTTCTGTTTGCATTCTTTCTTTAAGGCTGGTACTCTTTTCTGTTTGTTGCTCAATTATGCCGAGGGTTTCAGAAGCCTTTTCCCATGCTGTTTGTGTATCACCCTTTTGCAGGTAAATGCCGGCGATATTCAGTTTGTGCTGTATATAGAGTGGGTTTTGTTTTCCGGTGTTCTTTATCGTATAATTCAGGATTTTCTCTGCTTCAGTAAGGGCACGTTCATATTTCCCCATTTCAGATAGCAATTTGCTTTTTTGTCCCATCAGGTGCATGTACTGACGGTCGAAAGCATTGCCCAATGCCTTTTGAAACAACAGGTTGCTCTCTTCAAATAAAACCAATGCCAGCGAATCATTTCCAGGAACATCCTTTGTTTGAGCCAGGTTTGCGGTGGCAATAGCTTTCCAGTAAAAGTGCTCACCGGGAGTTTCTTCAATCTGGATGAGTGCCCTTTGAAAGGTTTTGCCGGCCTGTTCATATTCTCTTAACGACATTTCGGACTCGCCCAGGTTGATCATCGACTGGAAAATGGCAGGATCGCCTGGTGGTGAGATTTTTTTTTGCAGTTCGTTTACAGATCTGAGAAAAACATGCGATTGTTGATAGTTTCCCAGATCGTTGTGTACGATGGCCAATGAAGTTAGTGCATTGAGTCTGTGTCTCATGGATCTGGATACCAGATCGTCCTGATCACTGTTTTGAATTACAAGATTATACAGGCGCAGTGTTTTTTCAAGGGTTTTAATGGCAGCGGAAGTTTCCCCGGTTGATTGTTGAATAAGTCCAACATTTGACAATGCGATGGCGGTGAGGTAAGATCTCTCCAAAGAATCTTTATCGGTATGTTGAATGGCTCCAATGGATTTATGGTAGAAATGCAGTGCACTGTCCAGTTTGGTTTCAGACCACATCATGGCACCCATGGCGTTGTAAGCGTCGGGGAGGCGGTTTGCGGATGCAAGTGTATCCATCAGATAATATGAAAGTGCGTTGCCAAAATGTGTCCGGGCATCATAGAAGTTTCCCAGCGCCAATGCACCGGCACCGGAGAAATAAAGGGTATTGCCGGTTTCAAGCGTAGGGAAACCGGGTGTTGAAAGTGCAATATCCGCTGCTTCCAGGGTTGCGTCGTATGATCTTTGCACCATTGCCTGTTCATCCAGAAAATGCATGAATTCGATCAATGCCTTGTGTATCGCATGTGCTGAGGCATGGCTATCTCTCATCATTTGGATGACCTTTTCTGCCTCTTCTACCCCTTTGGAGGCATTGTATAGTTGGGCATTTATTTTGCCTGTCAGGGAAATATATGCAGCAAGAGAATCTGTTTGATTGTTTGATGCATGGTATTCCAGATGCATTTGCAAAAGATCAAGGGCGGTCTGGTATTCTTCCCTGTTGAGTAGGCTGTCGATTTTTTTGGAGGTGGGAATGGGATTTTCACGGGCAGTGATGGCAATGCTTACCAACAGCATGGATATGATCAATGAAGAAACAATGCCTTTATTCATCTGTTTATAATTTTATTAAATAGGTCCCCGTTCTTTTCTTGCGGGGGAGCTTCGTCAACACCCTGACTGTATGTTTTACCATGGCACGATTTATAATCATGCGCGTGTGTGTCAAAAGTTTTGTCATGGCTCGGTTCATAGATTTCATTCCTTACAGCGTAATAAATGTTTTTGTTTGATCTGTAATACTTTTATTATTCCGCACCGGAAACCTGAAATCACTCCCGGTTTAATCTTTTCAGGACGAGTTTGCTTTCGGCGATCTCGCTTTTTTCAAACATATTGACTGCTTCGTTTATTTTTCCTTGTTTCAGGTATGCTAATCCCAGGTAATACCTGGTTTCGTGAACGAATTCATTACTGGTTATTTGCAATGCCCTTTGGAGGTAGTCAATGGCTTGTTCATCATTTTCCAATGCCAGATGAGCCACGCCCAAAAAGTAATGGAGCGTATCGGTTCCGGCAAACTGATTTTTCATATCTTCCCATTTTCTGATGGCCGTTTCGTAATCTTTGAGTTTATAATCGATCATACCATCATAAAACAAGTAATCGGATCTGGCGCTCATGGGCGTGATGAGCCCAGGATCGGGTTCAAAAAACTCACTGAAAATTCTCTCATGGTACAGCGAGGGTGAAAAGAACCAGAATACACCAATACCCATCAGAATGAGCACAGAAGCAGCAACGAGATAAGGAACTGCACGAGGAATGGTTAAAGCGGGTTTGTTTTTGATTTGTTTTTTTGAGACATTCCCGGATTCAATGGTGTTTTTATGAAACTGGCCGATCTTATCACGCATGCCCTCCAGTTCAACGGCCCTGATCATGGTTCGCAATTGGTCAACGCTTTCACGCAGAGCTTTGTTATGTTTTAACTCCTCTTCAAACTTCTGCTTTTCATGTTCGGGCAGATCATTGAGCAGAAATTTTTCTATTTTTTCGAATTGTTGGAGATCCTTGTTATTTTCCTTGTTTTCCATCGATTGTGTTTTACAGTTTATCAAATACCATTTTTTTCAGTCTTTCCATGCAACGGTATTTCTTGTTTTTTACAGAGGCTTCATCAATGTCAAATTGCCTTGCAAGGGTGCGCATAGACATGCGGTTGAAATAAAACTCCGTAAGAAGTTGTCTGCAATCGGGTTTGAGTTTTTGTAACCAGACAGCCACGCGGTTTATTTTTCTTTCCCATTCTTTATTCGTTTCATGATCCGGTTCTTCAGCAGCATTATAGGTATTGTCATTCAGATATGATTTCGAATTAAACTCTTTGGAGCGAAGGTGGTCGATCCATTTGTTACGGGCTACCCTGTATAGAAAAGCGTTGATCCGGTCTTCATCCCTGAAATTAATCTCTCCCGATCTCAACTTTTGCCATAGAACAAGAAACGCTTCCTGGTATACATCTTTTGCTTCTTCTGCGTTGCCACTATTGCTGATGATAAAACTCTCCGCTTTATAATAATTCTCTGCATAAATTTTTTGCAGCATCGAATCATCAACCGAAGAACCATTTGTGGTTATACTATTTTTAGGTTCTGTGTTTGCCAAGACTGAAACAATTTTAGATCATATAAAGAAGTAAAGATAAGTCTAAAATTATTCAATTAGGCGATTTTTTTAATAAGTTAATAGTATAAAAAGTTGTTTTTTGTTTTGTTTTTGTAGTTTTAATGATTATTTTCAGTGATAAAATATGTGATGAACCAGGCCATGACAAAAGTGTTGTCATGGCCCGATTCAAGGTTTTTTGATTTGGGTGTTCTTTTGTTTGGTTATTTAGTCTTTGCAAGAAAACCCACGATTTTATCTGTGCTTGA
>CAYMLS010000274.1:0-7040 GCA_964390665.1 uncultured Bacteroidales bacterium
CACTTCGTTGGTTGTTTGCACCAGTTTGCGCAATTCGGCCTGATCTACATTCTTCTTGCAATAAATAACCTCATCCACCACCTGACTTTCCAGGATATAATCAATATTCTCTATGCCTGGCAGGATGGGTACATCCTTACCATATTTTCTTTTGATAAAGGCAGATTGTGAAATGATGGCCCGGATATCAAAACCCCAGTCTTTTTGATTGAGAAATTTTTTCAGGGTGGGATGCGCACAGGCATCGCCAATAACCACCACATGCCTTAAATTGTAACCTGTGGCACGGTAGGTACGAAGGATATGCATGGTGAATAAACGCAAACCCAGCGTTAGCAAAAAAGCAACATGTACATGGACAAACAAAAAGGTAAAGGGGATCGCCTGGAGGTTCAATGCCAGTTTCATCAGGTACAAGACAACAAAAATAAAGAAGAACCCCCTGAAAAAAAGCAGGGCGGCACTTACATATCTTTGCGCACGAGGCAACATGGCCATAGAGGTAAGGTGCGACATGATGAACCATAGAAAAATAAAGAAGAAACCATACGCAAGGGACTGAACAAAATTCGAATCCCAACTATAGTCTGTCAACAAAAACACGCCTTTGGTTATCAAAAAGGACAATGGGATGGTAACCAGAACAACCAGCAACTCAACCAGATTTAAAATTTTAGTCAAATCAAGGTTGTACCGGTTTTTTAATTTGGCAATCTTTTTTACAAAAGTAATCGACTGTAACATCATTTTATCGGATTTAGGAGATAATTCTTACAATGAACTTTAAACAAAGATATAAAGATGTTGAACGAAAAATATCGCTGTTTACCCGTATTTTTCAGTCAGGAATAACCCTTAGTTTTCGTGAATAAATAATTTTTCATTTATCGGTTAATTAATTGATTTTAAATTACATTAATACTTTTTCGTCTAAGTATATATCCCAGCAACATGAAAAATAGAAAATATTTAACGTCCGTCGTTTTTTCATTTTGTTAAGAGACAGATAAATTATTATTACCCTGTTTTTTTATTCCACAAACCCTCTTTTTTGTTCGCTTAATTATTTTTTAATGTTGGATTCATATGAATTTTACACAAACCTTTGAACAAAACATTCTTTACAATCAAACAAAAACCAATGAAAAACCCCAAATATCCGGGCATTCAGACACAAACGCCACAAATACAAAGCTTTTTCCGCGTGTCTTCCCGACAAAAGAAGGAATCCCCCTGCTTTTTCAACCCCCAAACAAAATTAAAATACGTTTTTCCATACCAGGATGGCATCCCCCCCTTAAAACAACTGTTGAAAACTTCTGATAACTATTTTGTGCAATAGCAAACTTCTGTAGTACTTTTGCAACCCGGATTGATAAAGCATTGTCAAATTCTATCACAATCAAGTTATTCTAAACTTTTGTATCAATGACCGGAAAAAAGCCATTACCCCAAACGCTCCCTTCTACAAAAAATCAAATGACCGGATTGCATCTGAAAGATGGAAGCACCTTCCAGGGTTATTCTTTTGGTTACCGAAAACCTGTTGCCGGGGAGGTGGTCTTCAATACTGCCATGTCGGGTTACCCTGAAAGTCTTACAGACCCCTCCTACCAGGGACAAATACTTGTACTGACCTACCCTCTGATAGGAAACTACGGCGTTCCTCCGATGATCATCGAAAACAACCTGCTTAAATATTACGAATCTGAGAAAATTCATATTGCCGGTTTGGTGATCTCTGAATACTCTTATGAATCGAGCCACTGGAATGCCTGGCGCAAGCTTTCGGATTGGCTGATCGAAAACCAGGTACCTGCCATTGGTGGGATCGATACGCGGCAACTTACCAAACACCTCAGAAACAGCGGAACCATGCCGGGAAAGATCCTGTTCCCCGACACAGAGATCCCGTTTACTGATCCCAATTCAAGAAACCTGGTGGAGGAGGTCAGCACCAAAACCGTAACAACCTATGGAAGTGGAAAATACAAGATAGCACTCCTGGACTGTGGTGTGAAATTCAATATCATCAGGAAACTGATAGAACGGGATACAACTGTTATCAGGGTACCCTATGATCATGATCTGTCAGGAATAGAGTATGACGGATTGTTTATTTCCAATGGCCCGGGAGACCCTAAGCAATGCACCTCCACCATCGAAACCATCAAAAAAGCATACCACAGGGATCAACCCATCTTTGGCATTTGCCTGGGAAACCAGTTAATGGCGCTGGCAGCAGGGGGCGATACCTATAAATTAAAGTACGGTCACAGAAGCCACAACCAGCCTGTACTTCAAAAAGGGACAAACCGCTGCTTTATTACTTCTCAGAATCATGGATTTGCTACACAGACAGAATCATTGAGCAAAGAATGGGAAGAGTACTTTGTCAATATCAATGATAATACCAACGAAGGTATCAAGCACGTTGGCAAACCCTTTTTCAGCACCCAATTCCACCCTGAGGCATCCAGCGGACCAACAGATACTGATTTTCTGTTCGACGAATTCATCTCCTTCATCCAAAAAAACAAAAAGAAAAAAATCCAATAACTATCCGGACATGCAAAACCAACTTCATATCAAAAAAGTACTCGTAATTGGTTCCGGTGCCCTCAAGATCGGTGAAGCCGGCGAATTCGACTATTCCGGCTCGCAGGCACTCAAAGCACTCAAAGAGGAAGGCATCAGAACCGTATTGATCAACCCCAATATTGCCACCGTACAGACCTCCGAAGGGATAGCGGATACCATTTATTTTCTGCCCGTAACGGCGTATTTCGTTGAAGAGGTGATCAAAAAAGAAAAACCTCAGGGCATATTGCTGGCTTTTGGTGGACAAACAGCGTTGAATTGTGGCGTGGAACTTCATCAGACCGGCGTGTTGCAAAAATACAAGGTGCAGGTGCTGGGAACCCCGGTACAGGCAATTATGGATACCGAAGACCGGGAGTTGTTTGTGAAGAAACTCGACCAGATCAAGGTAAAAACCATCAAAAGTGAAGCGGTAGCAACGGTTGATCAGGCAAAAAAAGCTGCCGCCAGACTGGGGTACCCGGTCATTGTAAGGGCCGGATTTGCTCTCGGTGGTCAGGGAAGTGGATTTTGTAACAACGACCAGGAACTGGAAAAACTGGCACAGGGCGCACTCAACTATTCACCTCAAATACTTATCGAAAAATCGCTCAAAGGTTGGAAGGAAATTGAATATGAAGTAGTGAGAGACAAATACAACAACTGCATCACGGTTTGTAATATGGAAAATTTCGATCCGCTGGGTATCCACACCGGTGAGAGTATCGTGATTGCTCCCTCTCAAACTCTTACCAACAGCGAGTACCACAAACTACGGGAAATTGCCATCAGGATCGTCAGGCATATCGGTATTGTGGGGGAATGCAATGTGCAATATGCGCTGGATCCGGAATCGGAAGATTACAGGGTGATAGAGGTAAACGCACGCCTTTCCCGCTCAAGTGCCCTGGCATCCAAAGCAACGGGGTACCCGCTGGCATTTGTGGCAGCAAAACTGGGGCTGGGATACGGATTGTTTGAACTTAAAAATGCGGTGACCAAAAGCACCCCTGCATTCTTTGAACCGGCACTCGATTATGTGGTTTGTAAGATCCCCCGCTGGGATCTGGGCAAATTCAAAGGGGTTTCCAAAACCATCGGAAGCAGTATGAAAAGTGTTGGGGAGGTAATGTCGGTGGGCAGAAACTTTGAAGAGGCACTGCAAAAAGGACTTCGTATGATCGGACAGGGGATGCATGGATTTGTGGAAAACAAAGAACTCGATATATCTGACCGCTCCGAAATTGAAAAACTCCTGAGCAACCCTACCGACTCAAGGATTTTCATGATCGCCATTGCACTCCGGCACAACTTCACCGTTGATCAGATCTACGAACAAACAAAAATCGATCGCTGGTTTTTATACAAACTGAAAAACATCCACGATCTGAATGCACAATTATCTGCTTTTGGTCAAATAGAGCAGGTTCCCCTGGAATTGCTGAAAAAACTGAAGGAAAACGGATTCTCTGACTTTCAGATCGCCCGGAATCTGTCGCAAAGCATGGATCACGAGCTCACCACAGAAAGCATCAGGGTAAGGCAATACCGCAAAAATGCGGGTATAGTGCCGGCGATCAAGCAAATAGACACCCTGGCTGCGGAGTATCCGGCCAAAACCAATTATCTGTACCTCACCTACCACGGAACAGAGCATGACATTCAACCGGAAAAAGATGAAAAATCGGTGATCGTGCTGGGTTCTGGTGCATACCGCATCGGGAGCAGCGTTGAATTCGACTGGTGCAGTGTCAATGCACTTCAGACGGTAGGAAAGAAAGGGTATCGTTCCGTGATGATCAACTACAATCCTGAAACGGTAAGCACAGATTATGATATGTGCGACAGACTGTATTTTGATGAACTCACCTTTGAAAGGGTCATGGACATTATCGACTTTGAATCTCCCTCGGGTGTGATCGTTTCCATGGGAGGGCAAATACCGAATAACCTTGCCATGCGCCTCTTCGGGCAGGATGTCAACATCCTGGGCACTTCCCCCTTGTCTATCGACAGAGCAGAAGACCGGCACAAATTCTCTTCCATGCTTGATACCCTGAAGGTAGATCAACCGGCATGGAAGGAACTTACCACGGTGGATGATATTTATGCGTTCGCGGAAAAAGTGGGTTTCCCGGTTTTGATCCGTCCCAGTTACGTGCTTTCGGGCGCAGCCATGAATGTTGTTTCCAACCCCACCGAACTTGACCACTTCCTGGAACTGGCGGCCAACGTGTCAAAACAATATCCGGTGGTGGTTTCCGACTTTATCGAAAACGCCAAAGAAATAGAATACGATGCAGTTGCCGATCATGGAGAGATTGTTTCCTATGCCATATCTGAGCATGTGGAGTTTGCCGGTGTTCATTCGGGTGACGCTACCATTGTGTTTCCTCCTCAAAAGCTTTACGTGGAAACCATCAGAAGGGTCAAACGCATTGCCCGGAAAATTGCCGGCGAACTCAGGATCACCGGCCCTTTCAACATCCAGTTTCTGGCAAAGGATAACGAGATCAAAGTGATAGAGTGTAACCTGAGGGCATCGCGCAGTTTTCCTTTTGTATCAAAAGTATTGAAAACCAATCTTATTGAATTGGCAACCAGGGTCATGCTGGGAGAGAAAGTCCCAAAACCGGAAAAATCATTGTTTGAACTGGATTATGTGGGTGTGAAAGCATCACAGTTCTCTTTTTCCAGGTTACAGAAAGCAGATCCGGTGCTGGGTGTGGAAATGGCATCAACCGGCGAAGTGGGATGCATTGGTGAAGATTATTATGAGGCGATTCTCAAGGCCATGCTGTCGGTGGGCTACAAAATACCGGAAAAAAACATTTTGCTTTCCACCGGTGATGCCAGATCGAAAGCGGAGATGCTCATTAGTTCAAAAATGCTTCACAAACTTGGTTATAACCTCTTTGCCACAAAAGGTACCCAGAGATATCTGAAAGAAAATGGAATCCCGTGTACCATGTTGCATTGGCCCGATGAAAAAAAACACCCCAACACATTGGAATACATTCAGTCCAAAAAAATTGACATGGTGGTCAACATCCCTAAAAACCTCAGCCAAAATGAACTGTTCAACGATTATGAGATCAGAAGAAGTGCTGTGGATTACAACATACCCCTTATTACCAATGCCCGGCTGGCAAGTGCCTTTTTCTATGCAGTTTGCCGGTTAAAACTAAAAGATCTGGCCATCAAAAGCTGGGATGCTTACAAATAGTCAATGAAATACCTGAGTACAGTCTAAAAACTTGTTTTTAGACATTCGTGTAAATTTTGTTTTGTTTTATATTGCTGAATTTCAATCAATTAAATTTGTGGAAATTTGTGGAAATTTGTGGACAAATACTTTTTTTACTGGACTCATAATTGCTGTAAAACGCCCATGTATCCATTTGCTTATCTTCAAAAACGGGCATAACGCTATTTCAGGCGTTTTACTGCAAAGATTAATTATTTCAGGGCGCAGCATTTTGCCATTTTTATTCGTCTTCATTACAAGGGAAGTTTAACAGAATGAAGTTTGCTGAAGCACCAGGCATTTTAATTTGCCTGCATTCATGTTCTGGTCAGCAGCTTTTTTTATGAATCTAATGCAACCCTTCTTTGTTTTTGATCAACAATAAAAATGAACTGCTCATGAACCGAAATTATTTTGCACTTCTAATGCTCTTTTTGCTGCTTACGCTCAGCTGGAGCATGGATCCTGATGATTCCAACGCCACAGGTTATACCCCTGTCCTGCTTCAAAAGGAAGATCTGCCCAAAAGCATTTCTTTCCGGGAAGCACAACCCTTCGAAAAACCAGGAAAAATTTACACCTATCAGCATACATTGTTTATTGTTGACCTGTTCACAGGTATACACATGATCAACAATGCTGATCCTGAAAACCCTGTCAAAGAAGCATTTATTTACATTCCGGGTGTGATGGATATCTCCGTGAAGGATGACATTCTGTATGCAGACAATGCGGTGGATCTTATTTCGCTGGATTTGAATGCATTGCCTGACATAAAAATACTGGACAGGATGGAAGAGGTTTTCCCTGAACCCACTCCACCTGACCTGGACAGAATCCCTTACGCCTATTCCTCGCACAACCGACCCGAAAATACCGTAATTGTGGGGTGGAAAAAATGATGATTGTGACTGGAAAAACAGGGTACAAGAAAGACAAGGTATGGCAGGAAGACGAATGGTTGAAGGGCTTTTGTTTCCCGCAAAGGCGCAAAATGGTAAAGTTTGTTTCCCGCAAAGTCGCAAAGTAGCAAAGAGTTTTTTTTAGCGTCCTGAGGCATTGATCTGAAATAATCCCTGGTGTGGGATCATAAGTTGTCATCATTGCGTCCACTCCGAAAACTTGTTTTTGGAAATTAGTGAAAATTTTATCATCTAAGTAGTGACAGCAAGAAAACCCTTATTTTTTATGTCTTTGATAAGAAATCGTCAAA